>JAPOOQ010000465.1 GCA_026713345.1 Gemmatimonadota bacterium
ATGGGGGCTCCGTGCGCGGTTGTCGGTGTGTGGTGGACCGGGATCTCGCCGGCGTCCAGTCGTCCATCATCATGTTGGCTGGCTGCCCGGGGTGCAATTACCTTACCTCCCGGGCGAGAGGGCCGGCATCTTCCGACAGGAGCGCGAGACGACAACGTGACCGCCGCTGAACCGACGGTGCTCATGGACGGCGTGGCCGTGAGGCGCGCCGTCGACCGCATGGCTCACGAGATCCTCGAAAAGCTGGGCGGCACCGGGAACATGGTTCTCATGGGGATCCAGCGGCGCGGCGTCGATCTCGCCGACATGATCCGGGCGGCCATCACGGAGGCCGAGGGCGGCGAGGTCCGGACCGGCACGCTCGACATCACCTTCTACCGCGACGACCTCATGGCGCTGGGCCCAAGACCGGTCGTGGGAGAGACCGGGCTGCCCCGGGGCGGGGTGGACGGGATGGCCGTGGTCCTGGTCGACGACGTGCTCTGCACCGGCCGCACCGCGCGCGCCGCCCTCAACGAGCTGATGGACTGGGGCCGGCCCGCGCGCATCCTTCTCTGCGTACTGGTCGACCGCGGCGACCGGGAGCTTCCCATACAGCCGGACATCGTGGGGCGCGAGCTGCCGGTGCTTGCCAACCAGCGCGTGGACGTGCTGGTGCCGCGCCTCGACGGCGAGCTGGCGGTCGTGATTTCCGCCGTGGAGTCCGGGTGAGCCGGTCCGCGGCGGCAGCCGCGCTGGGGAAGGACCTGGTCGGTCTGGAGGGGCTGACGGCCGATCAGATCCGGGGGATCCTCGACACCGCCGAACCCTTCAAGGAGATCTCCGAGAGGCGGATCAAGAAGGTGCCGGTGCTGAGGGGGAAGACGATCGTCAATCTCTTCTTCGAGCCCTCCACGCGCACCCGCATCTCCTTCGAATTCGCCGAGAAGAGGCTGTCGGCCGACACCGTGAACATCGGCGCGGTGGGCTCGTCGGTCTCGAAGGGCGAGACGCTGGTGGACACCGCACGCAACCTGGAAGCGATGCGGATCGACATGGTGGTGATGCGGCACTGGTCCCCCGGGGCGGCGCGGTTCCTCGCGTCGCGTATTCCGTCGAACGTGATCAATGCCGGGGACGGGGCCCACGAGCACCCCACGCAGGGACTCCTGGACATCCTCACGCTGCGCGACCACTTCGGCCGCCTCGAAGGGCTGAGGGTGTGCATCGTGGGCGATGTGCTCCACTCCCGGGTGGCCCGGTCCAACATCTTCGGCCTGGTCACCCTCGGCGCGGAGGTGGCGGTGTGCGGTCCCCGCACCCTGTTGCCGGCCGGGATCGAGGAGTTGGGAGTGCGGGTCTTCGGACGGGTGGAGGAAGCGATCGAGTGGGCGGAGGCGCTCAACGTGCTGCGTCTGCAGCTGGAGCGCATGGAAGGTGGATTCGTGCCGTCGCTGCGCGAATACAACCGGGTCTTCGGGGTCACCCGGGAACGTCTGGAGAGGGCGCCGCGCGAATTGCTGATCCTGCATCCCGGGCCGATGAACCGGGGCGTCGAGATCGACTCGGACGTGGCCGACGGCCCGCACTCGGTCATTCTGCGGCAGGTGACGAACGGAGTGGCCGTGCGGATGGCGGTGCTGTACCTGCTGACCGGCGGGGCGCCGGATCTGGCCGAGTCGGCCAAGTCGGGCGGGGAGGGGCGGTCGTGACGCGGCTGCTCATTCGCGGGGGACGGGTGATCGACCCCGCCGAGGGGATCGACCGGCAGGGCGACGTGCTCGTCGACGAGGGCCGGATCGTGGCCGTGGGGTCGCAGCTGGCCCCCGAGAGCGCGGAGATCCTGGATGCGCGCGGCTTGGTGGTATGCCCGGGATTCGTGGATCCGCACGCGCACCTGTGCGAGCCCGGCGGGGAGCACCGGGAGACGATCGCGACGGGGGCGATGGCGGCGGCGGCGGGAGGGTACACCGCCGTGTGCGCGATGCCGGATACGGATCCGGTGGTGGACGATCCCGCCTCGGTGGGGTTTGTCGTGGCCGCGGGGCGGCGCGCGACGGGCGCGAGGGTCTTCCCCGCGGCGGCCGTGTCGGTGGGGCGGAAGGGGGAGCATCTCACCGAGTTCGGCGAGGTGGTCGATGCGGGAGCAGTGGCGGTGGCGGACGGGGGGAGGGTGGTGCGGTCGTCCAAGCTGATGCGCCTCGCGCTGGAATATGCGCAGGCGTTCGCAATCCCCATCCTCGCGCATCCCGAGGATGCCGGCCTCGCGAGCGGCGGTGTAATGCACGAAGGCATCGTGTCCACGAGGCTGGGGCTGCGCGGCAAACCTGCTGCCGCGGAAGAGATCGGAGCCGCCCGCGACCTGGCCCTGGCGGAAATGACGGGGGGTCGGCTGCACCTGCAGCGCGTGTCTACGGCCGCCACCGTAGAGCTCATCCGCCGGGCCCGAAGAAAGGGAGTCGAAGTGACCGCGGAGGTCACGGCCCACCACCTGGTTCTCGGCCACGAGGTCGTCGCGGACTACGGCACCGAGTACAAGGTGGATCCGCCGCTCCGGACCACCGCCGACATCGAGGCCCTGCGCTCGGCGTTGGCCGACGGCACGATCGACTGCATCGCCACCGATCACACCCCCTGCCACTACGACGAAAAGGAACAGGCCTTCGACGACGCTCCCTTCGGCGCCGTGGGCTTCGAGACCACCTTCGCGGTGCTGCATACCCATCTCGTCGCGACCGGAATCCTGGAACTGGCCACCCTGATCGAGCGCATGTCGACCGGCCCGGCCCGAGCCCTGGCACTGCCGGGGGGAACGCTGAAACCGGGTGAGTCCGCGGACCTGGTGCTGCTCGATCCGGCGGCACGCTGGAAGATCGACCCGACCGCATTCCTGTCGAAGTGCCGCAACACGCCCTTCGCTGGGGAGGCGGTTACGGGAAGGGTGGTTCGGACCCTGGTGGGCGGTCGAACCGTATGGAGTGCAACCGGGGAAGGGTCCTGAGCGGCGCGCGCGCCCGCCGGCCTACTGGTGCGCTCTGACCAGGCGGTCCAGCCGAGACTTGATGCGGCCCGCCTTGTTCGGATGGATCACCCTTCGTCCGGCGGCCCTGTCGATCAGCGCGACCGCGGCACGGCGTTGCTGGTCCGCTTCCTCACGCGATCCGGCGTCGCGAACCCGGCGAATCGCGGTACCGATCCTGGACCTGGCTTCGCGATTCCGGCTGCGGGCGGCCCGGCCCAGCTTCATCCGTTTCTGCGCACTCTTGATATTGGGCATCTTCGTGTGTTCTGAACTGTGTGTTTTCCGAACTTTCGGGATGTGTTTACTTTCGGAACTGGAAATGTAGACCCGGCGGCCCTTCCGATCAACGGGGAGCGAACGAAATAGGCGCAATGGACTTTCTCCTCATCATCCCGGTTCTGCTTATGTCCGTCGTCGTCCACGAGGTGGCGCACGCCTGGCAGGCGCTGCGGGAAGGGGACACCACCGCGCGCGATCTGGGCAGGATCACCCTCAACCCGATTCCGCACCTCGACCCCGTCGGTTCGATTCTGGTCCCCGTGGTCCTCCATCTGCTCCCGGGCAACTTTCTCTTCGGGTGGGCGAAGCCGGTGCCGGTCAACCCTCGCAACTATCGCAACTATCGGGCCGGCGACATCCGCGTGTCGCTGGCCGGAATCGTGGCCAACCTCGGGCTGGTGGTTCTGTGCGCTCTGGGACTCGTGCTGCTGGTCTCGTTGGCGGGCGTGCTTCCGCTGGGTGGACAACCAGGTTCAACCATCTTTTCAATATTGACTTATGGCGTTTTCATAAACCTGATTCTAGCCTACTTCAACCTGATTCCGATTCCTCCCCTGGACGGATCGCACGTCCTCTACCACCTGCTTCCTTCGTCCCTCCGTGACCGCTACAGGGCCATTGGCCGTTACGGAATCGGGATCGTCTTCCTCATGCTTGTGTTCTTCCCCGGGGCCTTCGCCAGGGCGCTGTCGCCCGTCTTCATCGCCTATGACTGGATTCTGGGGACGGCGCTGGGATGACGGACGACGGGCTGCTGTTCGTGGACACCGACCGCTTCCACGGTCCGCTCGATCTCCTTCTGCACCTGATCCGCACCCAGGACATCGACATCTTCGACATCCCCATCGCGCGCATCACCAATCAGTTTCTGGGCGCCATCGAGGACCTGGGCGACGCGGACGTGAACGAAGCCGGCGAGTTCCTCCAGATGGCGGCGACGCTGGTTGGGATCAAGGCGAGAATGCTGATGCCGAGTCCCGCCGGGGAGGAGGAGCACGATCCACGGGCGGAGCTGGTCCGGAGGCTGCTGGAGTACGAGCAGGTCCGCGAGATCGCCGGGCGTCTGCGCGCGGCGGAGAACGACCGCGGCCGGCGCTACGGCAAGGGGTATGCGGAGCCGCGG
>JAPOOQ010000466.1 GCA_026713345.1 Gemmatimonadota bacterium
CCGTTGATCGACGGGAGTCCCCTGGACCGATTCCCACCGAAGATGGACACGACTTTGGCCCCGCGCTCCCCGGTGGCGCCCAGCCGCGCCGGCATGAAGAGCGAAATCCCGTCACCCGTCGTCAGCGCCCCCCGGACCGGCATCTCGGCCGCGCCCGCCGACAGCTGTCCGAAGGCGCGGGCCATTGCGTCGATGGCGTCGCGCATCGTGATGAGGGACAGGATCTCGGAGCGGGAGAGGATGCGGAGTTTCATTCGCCGGGTACCGGGATCGAGTCGCCCAAGTACCGCTCCGCCAACACCCTCCGGTGATGCCGGGAATGCCCCGCGATGATCCACGCCAGGCTCCTGACCGTGAACTCGTAGCCGCTGGCCACCCCCCTGCGGCTCCAGGTCTGCTCGTCGAAGCTCCTCAGCAGCAGGACCGTCGCCCGGCGGACGGCCGCGAGCTCGTCCGTGAGGTCGGCCAGGGAGCGCCGGTCGGCACCGGAGTTGTCCGCGTACGCGTTCTCGTCGAAGGAGGGGAAGTGCGACCGGTCCCCGCGGGCGAAGGCCATCGCGCGGGTGGCGAACATTCGCTCGGCGTCGATGACGTGGCCCACCACCTCGCGCACCGACCACTTGCCGGGCGCGTAGCGGTGCCCTTCCCGGTCCGGCGGAACGTCCGCCAGCAGGGCGCGCCATGCGTCCGCCTCGGCTTCGAGCGTGTCGAGCAACGGCTCCTTCACCGCGGCGATGTAGGTTCCGTAGAAGTCGGCGTATTCGTCGGGCGCGGGTCTGCCCGGAAAATGTGACATCGGTCTGATGTGTCCTTGTTGGATGGCTGGTTGCAACGTGGCCGCCCTGTCGGATGCGGGCCGGCGGCGACGGACGTCATCCATCGCCGCGCGCGCCACGGTTCACCCGCAAAGGTAGCGATTCGCCAGCCGCTTGAAAGCCCGGACCTCGTCGGCGATCCAGCGATCGTCCCGGCCCAGTTCCCGCGCCATCACCGCGGCCACCGCGGGTGCGGCCACCATCGCGGCCCTCGCGTTCAGGAAGAGTGCCCGCGTCCGCCGCGCCAGCACGTCCTCGAGGCACACCGCCATCTCGCTCCGGGCCGCCCACGCGGCCTGGCTCAGCCGGTACGGAAGGCTGGGGTGCATGAGAGCGGACAGTCGCTCGTCGGCCTTCTCCAGTTCGCGGATGGCGTCGGCGTCGGTGCCGTAGACCTTCCACGGATAGCGGGCGTCGCCCCGCCTCGAGTAGCCGTGCAGCCTCAGCGTTGCGGTCCGGGTGTGCGCCGGCGACAGCCCCCCCACATCGGCGGCGACGTTCACCGTGTCCTGCGCGACCTTGCGGCAGGTCGTCCACTTCCCGCCCGTCACCGTCACGAGCCCCTGCCGCGACGCCCCCACGCTGTGGCCGCGGGACAGTGCGGCGGTGTTCTGCTCGGCGCCGGCGGCGGTCAGTCCCCTCAGGCCCGCCCACGCCGACAGGATGTCCGGCCGAGTGATCGGGCGGGTCAGGTAGCGCCCCGCGTGCTCGATCAGGTAGTCCACCTCCGCCCCGGTCGGGACCGGCTCCCGCGAGGGCTCGTCGACCGGCACGTCGGTGGTGCCGATCACGACGTGACCGTGCCAGGGTATGGCGAAGAGAACCCTGCCGTCGTCGGTCCGGGGGACCAGCACCGCCGAGCGGCCTGGCAGGAATGCACTGCTCACCACGATGTGCGCGCCCCGGCTCAGCACCACGGCCGGGTTCCGGTCCGGCTCGTCCATCCGACGGATCGAATCGGCGAACGGACCCGCCGCGTTCACCACCACGGCGCCGCGCACCTCCCACTCCGTGCCGCCCAGCCGGTCTCGCACGCGCACCCCCTTCACCGCCCCGCGCGATTCAACCAGCCCGGTCACCTCCGCGTAGTTGAGCGCGACGCCGCCGAGGCTTACCGCCGTTCGCAGCATCGCCCACCCGAGGCGGGCGTCGTCGAACTGGCCGTCGTGAAAGAGCACGCCCCCGCGCAGCCCCCGGTCCGACAGCGTGGAGATGCGGTTGAGGCAGTCCCGGCGGCTCAGCAGGCGTGACGGTCCGAGACTCCGTCCCCTGGCCAGGGCGTCGTAGAGCTTAAGTCCGGTGCCGAACCAGGCCCGCTCCCACCACCGGTAGGCCGGCACGATGAGGGCGAGGTCGTGCACCAGGTGGGGGGCGTTCCACAACAGACGGTGCCGTTCCCGCAGCGCTCCGTAGACGAGGCCGACTTCGCCCTGACGCAGGTAGCGCACGCCCCCGTGGACCAGTTTGGTACTGCGGCTGGAGGTCCCTCCGGCGAAGTCGCCGCGCTCCAGTAGCAGCGTCCGGTAGCCTCGGGCCGCCGCGTCGAGGGCGGTTGCGAGTCCGGTACAGCCACCGCCGACCACCACCACGTCCCACGGGCGCAGCTCTGCCGCCCGATCGAGCATGTGGTCTCTGGAGAGGATGTTCACTTGGGGGGGCGAGGTTGTCGGGAGGTGGGAGGGATTTTCGGGGAATCGTCTTGAATTCTCGCGTGCGGCGCGCGCATTGTCAGCACGACCGCACGTCAGCGCAACAATCCATCAACATGACAGGGGAACGTCCGTGACCGTCAGCCGCCACTCCCCCGACAGCGATGGCTGGAGCGGATACGATGGCGCCATTGTCGTGGACGCCCTCGCCAGCCCCGGGACCGTTCAACGTCCCGAACCGGATCGGCAATCCCCTCTCGGCCGAGATGGTGCGCAACGGGGCGACTTCCGGGATCACCGCGGTGAACGTCTGCGGCGAGGAGCACGTGGGAACCGGCAGCGACAACTCCATCACCCCCACGCTCGACGACGAGACCTACCGCGCCACCCTGCAGCGGTTCGCGGACGAGCGCCAGCGCCCTCGGGATCGCCGCCCCGCGGGAACACGAGGTGCCGTTAGTGCCGGGCCTCAATTCACCGGCCCGGATGCGCATGATCGCGGATGGGCTGCTTGCGCGTGGGCACAGCGACGCGCGCGTGGAGAAGATCGTGGGCAGCAACTGGATGCGGCTGTTCGGGGAGGTGTGGGGGTAGCCAAGCGTTCGCAATGTAAAGTCGGCTTGTCGGAATGTAATGTCGGCCTTACAGGTGGGGCTGGCCTCAGTCCGCCGCCACCCGTCCCACGAACGCCCTCACGCGGTCGTGGCTCTTCAGCACCATGACCGTGCCCGGCGCCTCCCGCGCGATCTGCTCCGGGATCGTGCCAAAGAGGATGCGGCTCGAGAAGCTGTCGCCCGAGGCCCCGACCATGACCGCGTCG
>JAPOOQ010000467.1 GCA_026713345.1 Gemmatimonadota bacterium
CGCGGCGTCGGCACCCTTCTCCCAGGGCCCGTAGCTTTCGCCCATGTCGCAGTTAAGGAGCATGTGAAAACATACCCGCGGATCCCTGAGGATGATAGGAGTAAACAGAACATTACATCTTGTAAAGTGGAGCTTACAGTGCCGCCCGTGAATGGCGCGGTGACCTATTCTGCGGAATGCCGGATCCGCGCCTTCTTCAATTCCGCCAGCGGCACCGGCGGCCCTCCCCAGGCAACCCCGCGTAAGATCGTGAGCAGCGTGGAGCGCCAGATGGCGAATGCGATGACCAGGGTGGCCAGCGGGAAGGGGAGGACGTACCACCACGGGTAGGAGTGATCCCTTGACAGGGTCGTGGCCACCGTCCAGTAGATGAGCGGGCAGGCCGCGTAGAGGGCTCCGGCGAGGGGTTGGCCGGTCGCGAGGAGGAGCGGGGCCATCACGATCGGCCCGACGGCGAGCCAGGCCAGAGTGACGGTGGAGCCCGTCACCATGAAGAGGCTGTAGTCGAGGGCGGCGAAGAAATTCTTGTCGAGTCCCCGAATGAAATCGCCGAAGGAGTGGTACCAGCGGACCTCCAGGAGCGCGACTCCCTTCAGGAAGCCCGATCGCATCCCGGACCGCTTCACCATCTGGGCCAGGCGAATATCCTCGTCCGGCCGGAGCGCGACCCGTTCGTGTCCGCCGATGGCCCGGTAGGAGTCGGCTCGCATCATCGTGTAGGCGCCGATTCCGAAGAAGGCGGAACTGCGCGGGTCGCTCACCTTCCAGAGCCTCTGCTTCGCGCTGATGAACAGTTGGGCCGCAATCGTGGAAGCCCGGAGCATGGTGCCGGTGACCGTGACGCGGGGCGCCGCGGCGAGGTGATCGAGTCGTTCCCTGAGCAGGTGCCGCACGCCGCACGCCGCGGCATCGGGGGCGAAGACAACGTCGGCGTCGGTGAAGAGCAGGACTTCGCCCGTGGCCGCGTCCGCGCCGCGCCGGGCCGCGTGGGGCTTGCCGAACCAGCCGGCAGGAAGTTCGTCGATGTGCAGCACTGTGAGGCGCGCGTCGCCGGCGCTCAGCCGCTCGGCGATCTCGCCGGTCCGGTCGGTGGAGCGGTCGTTGACGAAGATGACCTCGTAGTCGGCGTAGCGCAGGGCGAGGAGCGATCGCAGGGCCGATTCCATGGTGCCCGCCTCGTTGTGGGCAGTGACGATGATGGAGAGGTGGGGGAGCGGGGGGTCGTCGGGGCCGGCCGGGGCCACGTCATGCAGGCGGGGGACCTTGTAGTGGCTGAGCAGGGCGGAGACGGCGAGTGACAGCCAGAGGGCGAGGGTGAGGGCCGCGAGGGCGAGGGGGAGGTTCATGTTGTCTGGCAGGATAGCTTGTGGTATTTCGAGGGATCAACCTGCGGAGGAACGAACATGGATGAACACCTCGCAGCGCGCATCAAGTCCCTGATTCGCGCGGTGCCGGACTTCCCCATACCGGGAATACGCTTCCGGGACGTGATGGGGCTGACCCAGGACGCCGACGGATTCCGCGCGGCGACGGTGGCGCTGGCGGATCGGTTTCGCGGGGCGGACCCGGAGGTTGTGGTGGGGATCGAGTCGCGCGGCTTCATCTTCGGCGCGCCGGTCGCCCAGGAACTGGCTGTGGGGTTCGTTCCCGTGAGGAAGGCGGGGAAGCTGCCCGGAGAGGTGAGGGGCGTCGACTACGACTTGGAGTACGGAAGCGCGCGGGTTGAGATGCAGGCTGGCGCGATCGCCCCCGGCGCGCGGGTGCTGCTGATCGACGATCTGCTGGCGACGGGAGGGACCGCGGCCGCGGCAGTGGAGCTGATCCGGGGCCAGGGAGGGGTGGTGGTGGGAGCCGGTTTCGTGGTGGACCTGCCGGAGTTGCCGGGGGCGGGGCGGCTGGGGGGGGGGGGGGTGGAGGTGTTTGCGCTGTGTGAGTTTCTGGGGGATGAGGAGTGAGCGGCTGGGACTACAAGCCGATCTAGTCGCCACCCTTCTTTCCCCCACGGGCATCCTGCGTGTGGGGCTGCTTGGTGGAATCAGTGCGCGGACTTTCCTCCGGTTGCGGGCGAGATCGGTTGGTCAATTGGCGGACGGTCTTCCATATCTCGTCCTGCCGTTTCCGTAGGTACTCTTGTTGTATCTCCTGGTATCTCATGTGATTCCCTTTGGTCATGGTCCGGGTCGGGCTGAGGTCGGGGGTTCAAGCATTCGACAGTGCCCGGGGCATTTGGATCGGGATAGTATAGCGCCTTGGACCGCTTGGCCAGCTCAGCCTCCAGCTGGAGCTCTGCGCTGTTGGGTGGCCGAACTGCGTCGTGCGGGAGGAATTCCCTGGCTTCCTCCAGGTCTATGACGAAGCCGTGTGACGGATAGCCGGTTGTGAGCCGGGCGACGACTTCTGGATGGACACCCAGCAGCTTTGCGTATCTGCCGGCGATGTCGAGCGCGCGCTGCTCATGCCCGAGCTGCAAGGGGTCAATCTGCGCGGCCATTGGGGCCAGCAGGCCAACCGTAAGCTCGGTAGCGACCTTGGCAGCTGTTTGAGTAGTGACCTGACCAGCACTGCGGGTAACGACTTCGAGAAGGTATCTCTCGAACGACTGAAAGGCATGGGCCTTGAGAACCTCGAGAGAGGCAAAGATCTCCAGTCCCGACCTGGAGGGGAACATTTCATCCTTCGAGGATACCTGAACGTCGAGGGGACCCAACTCCCCCCGTTCACCCATCACGAGTTCGTGTCCCCCGAGCGCTAGCAAGGTACCGGCACTCTTGCAGTAGCCAAACACGCAAATCGTGAGCCTTTCGTAGTGGCGCCGCAGGTATCTGGCCATGATGTAGGCCGCATCCGCGTCTCCTCCGGACGTGGTAAGGACAAGAACACAGTGTTTTTGGCGCAGGGATCGGGAGTGAGCTGTGTAGAGATGCTGGGCTGTCGTGCGGTCCAGCGGTGCTGATACGAAGAACAGATCGGATTTTTCGGGAGTTTCCTCGGGTGGAGCTCGTGTTTTCACTCGTGGTCATCGTTTACCTTGCGGATTTCGAGTCGGGAACGGCGTCCACCGATTCGACAGTGTCGGCGGGGTTCCCTGGTTCTTGCAAACGGAAAGATAAGAGGAACTTGCCCGTGGTACATAGCTGGATGGGACAGAATTCTCGCCCAAGACCTAATGAAAAAACCGCCCCCGCCCCACGAACGACCCCCCCGAGTCAGCACCCGGCGCGGTCGCCACATCATCCGCTGGCGGCGTGTCTCGCGCTTCCCCCCTCCCAAGCCCTTCCAACCACCCGTTCAGCGACGTCACCTGCTCCGCGATCACGTGGATCACCCCGTCCACCTTCTGGACCTTGCCACGGCACATCATCAGGCGCGCGGTGAGGGTGTCGCGGCGCTGGTTCTCGTAGATGGACGGGAAGACGACCAGGTTGGCCGTGCCGGTCTCGTCCTC
>JAPOOQ010000468.1 GCA_026713345.1 Gemmatimonadota bacterium
CACGGTGACGGCGTCGCGCTACTTCGTCGACCCGGACGGGGACTCTCTGGGCTTCACCGCCGAGTCGTCGGATAGCGCGCGCGTGGCGGTCGAGTTGGAGGCAGGAACTGCTGTTCTCACGGTCAGGGCCCTCGCCAGGGGCACGGCCACGATCACCGTCACCGTCACCGATCCCGAAGGTCTCGGGGCGACCAGCCAATTCACCGTGACCGTACCCAACCGCGCGCCACAAACAACTTCAGGCATCGCGAACCAGCGAGCCGCACCGGGCGACATGTTCGTGTTCGACCTCGCCACCCGCTTCACGGACCCCGATGGGGACTCCCTCACCTTCACGGCCACCTCCTCGAACGCTGCGGTGGCGACGGCCACCCTGTCCGGTGCACGCCTCACCGTTCGCGCCCTCGCCCGGGGCACCGCGCGGATCACGGTCACGGCGACCGATCCCGCAGGTCATGCGGCCCGCCAGCGCTTCACGGTGCGGGTTCCCAACCGGGCACCCAATCCCACGGGTACGATCCCGGACACGTACCTTGCCCCCGGCGAGTTCATCGACCTGTCTGTCTCCGGCTACTTCACCGATCCGGAAAACGACCCCCTCACCTTCACGGCTTCCTCCTCCAACCCCACCGTCGCCACCGCCACCCCCTCCGGCGACACCGTCACGGTGAGCGGCTTCGTCCCCGGCACGGCCACCATCACGGTCACGGCAACCGATCCCGGCGGCCTCTCCGCCACGCACGACTTCCCGGTAACGGTGGAAGACATCCACACGAACTCCCCACCGGTGCCCCGGGGCACGATCCCGAACGTGGATCTCGACCCGGATGCCACCTCCACCACCGATGTCTCCGGCTACTTCACCGATCCGGAGGGCGACCCCCTCGACTTCGCGGCCTCCTCCTCGAACACCGGCGTCGCGGAGGCCAGCGCTGATGGCGACTTCGTCACCGTCACCGGCATCGCGGCCGGCACCGCCACGATCACCGTCACCGCCACCGACCCCGGCGGCCTCGATGCCGCGCACAGCTTCACCGCGACCGTCGCGGAGTCTTCCACGAACCGCGCACCGAGACCCCGCAGCACGATGCCGGACGCGTACCTCGAAACGGGCTCGGTCTGGACCGTCAATGCCGGGAGCTACTTTACCGACCCGGACCGCGACCCGCTCACCCACTCGGCATCCTCCTCGAACGTCGGGGTCGCGACGGCCAGCGCGTCAGGCACAACCATCACGGTGACCGGCGTCGCGGCGGGCACGGCGACGATCACGGTCACCGCCACCGACCCCGGCGGCCTCTCCGGCACACAGTCCCTGACAGCCTCCGTGCGGGATCCCGTCAGCGGCGATGGCTTCGAGATCGACCTCATCTTCACTGCCGCGGTACCGGCCACCTATCGTCCGGCGCTGGAGGCCGGGACGGCCGCGTGGATGGCGATCCTGGAAGAAACGGAGTGGCCGGACGTGCCCATAAACGGCACGAGAGAATGCCGGGGTGTCGACGTCGATCTTGATGTCGTGGACGACATGGCCATCGTGGTGGACGCGGTCGATATCGATGGCGACGGCGGGACGGTGGCCAGCGCCAGCACGTGCATGAGGCGCGACGAAGCGGGTGCACCGATCCTGGGATCAATAAGGTTCGACCTCGCGGATCTGGATCTGCTGGTTGACCACGGCGACCTGGTGGAGATCATGATGCACGAAGTGACCCATGTGCTGGGGTTCGGCTTCCGCTGGGTCATACTCGACCTGCTGGTCCAGGGGACCGGCGTCGACCATCACTTTACCGGCCCCCGGGCGATCGCGGCGTTCGACGCGGCGGGCGGAACCAGCTACACCGGCGCGAAGGTGCCCACGCAACCCGGCCAGGGCCACTGGCGTGAATCGGTGTTGGGACAGGAACTCATGACCCCGAATCAGGTCCTCGGCGCGCGCGATCCGCTGAGCCTGATCACCCTCGAGGCCCTGGTCGACATGGGCTTTTCCGTCGATCTATCCGCCGCCGACGCGTACACGCTCCCGAGCCCGCGTCCCCCGTTGGCGGGGGCCGAACGCCGCACCATCGATCTGGGAGACGACATCGACCGGGGACCCGTGATGATCGTCGACCGCAACGGCAGGACGGTGCGGGTGGTATGGCCGGATCCATAGCGTCTATCTGTTCCGGTCTCTGACACCGCCCCCCCACACTCCTCCAGCTCCCCCAGCCTCGCGATCAGCGGCGCCTTGTCTTCCTCGCTCACCGCCTCCAGCGACGCACGCAACGCCTGCACGATTTCCGGGCTCCTCTCATTCCACCTGTACCATTGCCAGCCTCTCGCCCTCTGCGAGTCCGGCCCGGCCGCGCGCGCGGCGCTGCACTGCTCCAGGGCGTAGCCGAGTCGCGTCCGCCCCGATTCGACAGCCCGGGCGATGTAACGGCCGCCGGGAAATTCGGCCCAATACCTGGCCAGCCTTCTATTGACCCCCTCCCTCACGTGGCACACGGGATCCCCCTCGCAGGAGTAGGCATCCGACTTGCTCGCGAACTTCCACATGATCTCCTCGGCGAACGGGTCCGGCCGGTGCTTTTCGTACAGAGTGAGATACGCCTCGTCGCTCACAGTCCAGGCACTGCCCTCGCCGGTAAACGAAATCTCGTTCCCGAGCGCCTCGATCCACGCAAGGGTCACCGCATCGGCACCCCTGGGCCAGAACTCGCCCAGCACCCGGCGGAGCAGTTCCAGCCGCCGGAGTCCCAGCACCGCCGACCCCTCGACCGCTTCCCGGTGCCCGCGGCCGCCGACCGACAGCACCGTCAACAGACTGAGGTGATTGAAGGTTGACCACCCCTCGCCGGATGTCAGGAAACGGTCGGCCATCGCGAGGACATGTTCGTCCGTGTCGCCCGGAGCGGTGTGCTCAGCCGCCACCCAGCACTCCCGCGGCGGATAGAAGACCCACGCCTCGCCGGCCACGATGGTGTCCGCCCGGTCGGTCCGGAAGTGAAGGTCCAGCCGCAATGCCCTTGGGCCGGAAGCTGTCCGCGACGGCCGAATGCGGCACGCCACATCGGGGGCGATGATCGCCAGCTCCCTGCCACCGGGCGCCGGCGCCTGTACGTCCTGCCCCGGCTCCGCCGGTCCCGCGCCGATCCCCCGACCCCCCTCTTCCACCATCCACGTTCCCCGGCCCGACGGGCTCTCCGAATACCGCACCCGGTCTCCGAGCGACTCGATCCACATGATGATCCGTGGGTCGCGATCAACCAGTCGAAGAGGCGTCAGCCCCGTCCGTTGTGCCGCCTCCACGGCCTTGGCCGCCAGACCCGCCCGCTGCTGCCTGAGGACGGCGGACCCATCCACCCGCCCCCGGTACGCGCGGTGCACGAACAGGTTGTGAACGGCAAGCAGGTGTTCGAACGGAGGCAGGGCGTCTGCGGACAGCAGGCGGTCGGCCAGCTCCCGCAGATGACCGGCCCCCTCGGTCGAGACCACCATCGACTCCGGCACCCAGCACCCTTCGCGGACCCACGGGCGACCGGTATCCCAGGCCGCGACATGGATCCAGGTCTCGCCCCGCTCGTCGGTCTCGGTCCGCTGCACCCGGATCTCCACCGCCCGGCCACCGCCCGTGAGCTTGAGCACCTCCGCCACGGTCGCCGAGTGCGAGGGCGCGACATGGCATACGACTTCCGGCGTGACCAGCGCCACACGGGAGGGCTGCTGAGCGGCCGCGGATTGGGCGCTCCAGATGGTGGCGACCGCGAGGACGGTGGCGGCGCGGGGGGCGGCCCGGTGGGGTATCGGGTTGGGCTTCGGCATGGTCCTCATGGTTTTTCCTTGAAATATGAACGGTGATCGGGCATATTTCAATGATGATGATCTCCCGGGAGCACCACTTGGCCCGCATTCGCCTCCTGCTGGAGGAGTTCCCCGTCGTCGCCCTGCTGGGTGCGCGCCAGGTCGGCAAGACCACCCTCGCGCGCCAGCTCGCGGCGGTGCACGGCGACCCGGTGGCCTGGTTCGATCTCGAAGACCCCGCCGATCTCGCCCGCCTGGACGACCCCGGCCTCGAACTGCGGCCCCTGCGCGGCCTGGTGGTCCTGGACGAGATCCATCGGCTGCCCCGCGTCTTTCCGTTGTTGCGCGTCCTGGCCGACCGCCCGGGGCCCCCGGCCCGCTTCCTCGTGCTCGGGAGCGCCTCGACCGACCTGCTCCGGCAGACCTCCGAGTCGCTCGCCGGCCGCGTTTCCTTCCACCGGCTCGACGGATTCGACCTGACGGAGGGGGACGACCTTGAGCGCCTCTGGCTGCGCGGCGGCTTCCCGCGATCGTACCTGGCAAGGTCGGGGGCCGCAAGTCGCCGTTGGCGCGACGGATTCATTCAGACGCTCCTCTCCCGCGACCTTCCCGACCTCGGGAGCACCATCCCCCAGGCGACGCTGCACCGCTTCTGGACGATGCTCGCCCACTGGCACGGGCAGGTCTGGAACGGCGCCGAATTCGCCCGGGCTTTCGGAGTCTCCCACACCACCGTGCGCCGCTATCTGGATCTGCTGACCTCCGTCTTCGTGGTCCGGCAACTCCAGCCCTGGTTCGAGAACATCAGCAAGCGGCAGGTGCGTTCCCCGAAGGTCTACATCGCCGACCCGGGGATCCTCCACGCGCTCCTTGGGCTCACCGACCGGACCGACGTGGTGTCGCATCCGAAGGTCGGCGCCTCCTGGGAGGGATTCATGATCCAGCAGATCGTGCAGCTTCTGCGGGCGCCGCCGGAGCAGTGCTTCCACTGGTCCACCCACACGGGCGCGGAGCTGGATCTTCTGGTGCTGGACGGTGCGCGGCGGCGGGGCTTCGAGGTGAAGCGCGCGGAAGCCCCGCGGCTCACGCGCTCCATGCGCTCGGCGATGGAGACCCTCAACCTGGACAGCCTGGATGTGGTCCACGCGGGGACGGAGCGGTACCGGCTGGCCCGGAACGTGCGGGCGCTGCCGGCGACCGAGCTTGAGGGAACGTTGCGGGAGATGGGGGGAAGGTGAAATGAAGACTTTCCGCCGCTCATCCGTATTTTGGAGATAGACCCGATCCAAACGGGCCGCCAACGCGCCGCAGGCCCGTAAGAGCAAGCTGGAGGACCCCGATGACCGACGCCACCGACCCGATCGACGCGGCCGCCGACACCGACGACGCTGACGACACCGACGCTGACGACACCGACGCCCAAAGGGAATTGGGGAAGAAAACCAGCGACGCCTTGCACAAATTCCTCAAATCCATATCAAAAGGCCGCGGAGGCGCGGACTTCCAATCGCTCCTCCTCCTGCTGTTCATCGGGCTGAAGCTGACCGGCCACATCGACTGGTCGTGGGTCTGGGTCCTTTCGCCCTTCTGGATCCGGGCCCTGTCAAAGCTGACAGTGATCGCCCTGTTACTCACCGTGATGGTGAAGTCGGGCTGGGAGCCCTCCGGGGAGACCTGAAAAGTTCCTGAGTAGGGGTCCGTGATGACCCCACGTGAGTAACCGAGTCAGGACTTCTCCCCTCACCCCTCCACCCGAAAGCTGAACATCATCCCCGCGCTGAGATGCTCCGCGATGTGACAGTGAAGCATCCAGTCGCCCGGATTCGACATCTCCACCAGGATGTCCATCGTTGAGCCGACCGGGACGATCGCCGTGTCCTTCCAGACCAGGTTGTCGTTGGGCGTGTCGTCGCGCGCGAGCACCACGAAGCGCTGGCCGTGGACGTGGATGGGGTGGTTCATGGGATGGAACGAGTCGGGCGAATTGAAGACGCGGATCTTGACCAGGTCGCCCTGCTGGAAGGTCCAGTGGATGTCCTCGTTTTCGCGGCCGGTGTCGGCGTCGCGCAGGACCCAGGTGACCTGGGTGCCCGCCGACAGCCAGTTCATCATCGGCATCGCGTCGTTCCACTCGATGGGGGGGATGTAGAGGGTGTCGATCTCCATGGAGCGGATGATGGGGAGCGGGAGGCCGTGGACGCGGACGGTGGCCTCGAGGGTGTTGTCGGCAGGGCGGCCGAGGTGAGCGCGCAGGGCCGCGGTCTCGGCGGTGACGGCTTCGTTGGTGCGCAGGGTGGCGTGGGCGCGGGTGACCTCGTCGTCGACGGGCGGCCCGGCGACGGTGACGAGCGCCAAGGTGTCGACATGCGGGTAGAACTCGCCCCGGAAGTGGTTCACGGCCTGGATCGTGTTCGCGATCGCCACCTCGCCGGCCTCGGGGAAGACGACATCGACGACGTACCGCTCGGCCGGCGCGATCACCACGTTCGGCACCCACATCTCGCGCTCGAAGCGGCCCACGTCCGACGCGACCAGCTTCACCCGCGCGTTGCCGAAGGTGACGTTGAAGGTGCGGGTGTTGGCGACGTTGGTGAGGAGGAAGCGGATGACCTCGCCGGGGGCGGCCTCCAGCGCGTGTCCCGTGACGCCGTTGATGAGCATGACGTTGCCGAAACGGCCCATCAGCGCGTGGGTGGGCGCCTCCTTCCCCCAGGGGATGAAGCCCTGGTCGTCCATGAGGATGTCGTCCAGGACGAGCAGCTCCTCGCGGTGGGCGGGGCCATGGTAGTTCGGGTCGGGGGACGTGACGCGGAGGTTGCCGTAGAGGCCCAGGTCCTGCTGGACGTCCTCGCGGACGTGCGGGTGGTACCAGAACATCCCGGCGTCGGGAACGCGGAGCTCGTAGGTGAAGGATTCCCCGACTTCGATCGGGTCCTGGGTGAGGCCGGGGACGCCGTCGAAGCGGTTCTCGAGGCGGAGTCCGTGCCAGTGCACGGTGGTGGGGCTCTCGATCCGGTTGGTGACGCGGACCACGACGGTCGAGCCCTGCTGCGCCTCGATGAGCGGGCCGGGATACTGGCCGTTATAGCCGTACATGGCCGCCGTGTGGCCGTTCAAGGTGCGCCGCACGATCGAGACATCGATGTCGAGGGTGTCGCCGGGCCCCAGGCGGACGACTTCGCTGGGCCGTGCTTCAGGCAGCGTCATCACGTCGATCCCCATCGCGGCGAGGAAGGGCTCGACCGGTGGCAGCGCCATCTCCAGCCCCGGGATCATCGGCATGTTCGGGTCCATCGGCGGCATGCGCCACCCGCCGCCCATCATCATGTGGCCGGCGTGGTCCATCTCCTGGGGGGCCGCGGGGGTGGCGATGGCGAGGAAGGCGGCTGCCAGCAGGACCGCCGAACCAGGGGTGGCCCGGACCGTCGGCGCTCGCGTACCAACGGGATTCCGGGGGCGGGGCAGGCGTCGGGCGGGCATCACGCCGGTTCGATATCGGTTTGGACGAAATCGTTCCCCTTGAACAACAGGGACTCGCCGGTGGTCCTGGCGAGCGCGTAGGCGAAGCAGTCGCCGAAGTTCAGCGCGGCCGGGTGATTGCCCTTGCCGAAGCGTCGCCATGCGCGGCGCGCCGCTTCCAGGTGCTCCACCGTGACGGGCACCAGTTCGATCTCCGCGCGCTCCAGCAGGGTGTCAAGGTCTTCGGCCGCCCCCTCACCGCCCCGGCGTTCCAGCGCGATGGACGCCTCCAGTACGTTGGCGACCGACATTCGGCAGGGGTAGGCAGTCATGATCGCAGCTGCGTGACGCCTGGCATCGGGCTCGTCAAACAGGATCGCGAGCACCGCCGAGCTATCGACGATCACCTGGGGAGGCCGTGATCGTCATAGAGAAAGTCGCCATGCTCCACAGCCGTTGGCCCGGGCTCCAACGAGTCGGCGCAGCGCCGGCCTATGGCAAGCAGTTCCTCGATACGGGCGTCGCGGTCGCGCCGACGCCTCTCTCGCGCGAGGCGTTCCCGCAGCGCGACGGTGATGGCGCCGGTCATGGTTTCGCCGGTCAGCCGGGCCAGGTCGCGCGCGAGCAGACAGGTCTCGTCATTCTTGATGTTGAGGCCCATGGTCATCTCCAAGGTAGAAAGGAGGACTCGGCATCTACCCTATATCGGATCGTTGGCCCATGCAATGACTCATATGCACACCTACTCATACCATGCATCATTCCGCTGTGAGCAACCATGCCGGAATATCGCGTCGTTCGTGCAGGACGCGCCACACATCGATGCATCCGGCGGCCGTCATGTAGCAGACCAGGTACGGGTACGACTTGAGCGGCCAGGAACGGAGGCCGGGCAGATTCACCTCATGGCCGAATCGGGGCGACCCCGAAGCGTCATTACTCCGCCGGTCTGCGAACTCCGGCACGCAATTGCTCGAAGTAGGCCGTGTCGGCCGTCACCGACTGAGGAGACTCCCCTCCCTCGACCAGGAGGCCGCGAAGGTGCTGGCGGTCCCGGTCCCGGCGAATCAGTTCACGGACGTACGAACTACAGGTACCGTATCCGCGGTCCGCCACCTGCTCGTCGACGAAGGACTTGAGCGGGGCGGGCAGTGAGATGTTCATGGTGCTCATGAACGAAGGCTAGCAGTGATGGCAAAAATTGGCAACTACTCATACCCGTAGGCCGCACAGTTCTCCTGTTCGAAGGGGCCGTGGCCGGCCATGGTGTGCATCATCCCGCTGCGCGACATGCCGCGGATGACGATCGGGCCGGTCCAGGTGGTGGCGTCGGGGTCGAATGCGGGTTCCAGGGTGACGACCACGAGGAACTTGTTCCACGCGACCTTGCCCGAGAAGGCGGCCGGGTCGGTCAGCTCGCCGGCGGGCACGATCCTGTCCAGCTCGGGGGTGGTGGTCCACACCACGTAAGTGCCGGCGCGTGCGGGCCTCAGGCGCTCGAAGCGCACCGTGAAGTCGTAGAGGTAGCTGCCGTCCTCGGTGAGGGAGATGCCGAAGGGCGACCTGGCGAAGACGAGCTCGCCGACGCCGGTGGCGTTGCCGGTGCCGGGGACGCGCCGCGTGGAAACCATGGGGAACCGGTAGTAGTCGGGGCCGGTGGCGCGGGCCGGCGCGACAGGCGTCCGGGCCGCGCCCGCGGGCAGGCTGAGCACCGAGGCCGGCGCCGCTCCGGGGCCGCACGCAACCGGCAACCCGGCCACCTCGGTAGGCGAGCCGACCACCCGCCCTGCGTTTTCGGGCACTGGAGCCGCGGCCACGACCGCGAGCGCCGCCGCGAGTGCGAGCCAGCCCCCCGGTCGCCCGGATCCAGTCCCCCCACTTCTGCCCTTCCTCCCCGTGACCCATCCAGCCATATCGCCGACCCATACAACCATACTGTGCATCCTTCCCGCCTCAGCTGATCGGGCGCTTGACCGGCCCGTTGTCCCAGTCCTGGGCCGACGAGATGTTGGGAACGCCCCAGTTTTCGCCGTTCCAGCCGTTGAATCCGTCCATGCGGAAGGTCCAGAAGCCGGTGGTCATGTCGCTGACGACGATCAGGCCGTCGGCGTTGCGGATGTCGACCCCGAAGGCGCCGTTGAAGACGGGGGTGCGGTCCCGGTTGGGCGGGCCGGTGTAGGTGTCGTAGTAGCCGACGGTTACGGGGTTCTCGGGGTCCATCAGCGAAAAGATCTGGAGGCCGTCGAGGTAGCCCGACGCGAAGACGTAGGGCCAGCGGACCTCGTGGTTGTGGACGAGGTTCTGCCAGTCGGCGGTCCAGGCGGAGATCGGGCGGTTGATGTTGGTGACCTCGCCGTCGAGGGCGGGCTGGAGGTCGAAGATGCGGATCGGCGCGTACTGGTACTCGGTCTCGGCGATGGCGTAGCGGCCGTCGGGGCTCGGGGTGAAAGTGTGGCCGCCGCGCACGCCGCTGACGCCCGCGAGGGTGATCCGCAGCTCGGGATTCTCGATGTCGCTGACGTCGTAGATGTAGTAGCCGCCGGTGCCGCCGCCGTAGAAGCGGTCCTCGCCGGTGTCGGGGTGATAGCCGACGTAGAAGTCGTGGTAGCCGCGCCCGCCCCGGCTCATCTCGGTTTCGGGGACGGGGACGTGGCCGACCAGCGCGTTCTCCAGGTCGCCGGAGACGACGCGCGCCATGTCGTAGACGTGGGCGAAGGGGCCGCGCACGGTGCTGAAGAGGAGGACCCGCCCGTCGGAGTGCTTGTAGACGAAGATGTTGTGGAAGCCGCCGGGCAGGTCGGGCTCGCGGATGCGGGCGACCTCGCGGACGGTGGAGGCGTCGGGGAGCCCGGTGACGTCGAGGACGACCGCGCCCAGGTCCGGGTTCGGTCCGCCCTGCCCGAACTGCAGCGACTGCACGACGTAGTAGCGGTCGTCCAGCTTGAAGTGCTTGACGTCCATGCCGCCGGTGCGCATGTGCAGGTCCTGGTTCTCGATCCGCCACTCGTAGAGGACTTCGGGGTGCTCGGGGTCGGCGATCGAGACGATGTCGAGGCCCTTGGGCCCGATGTCCCCGTAGACCATGCGCGCGACGTAGGCGTAGGGCCGGTCCATCTCCTGCTCCATGTCGAGGTCGGCGATGGAGAGGCGCGGCCCGAGCGGGATGTGCCCGAGGATGTCGATGTTGTCGCTCCCCGGCTTGATGGGCGACCACTGGGCGTGGACGGCGGGGGTTGCGATGAGGAGGGCCGCGGCGGCGGCGAGGCAGCTCGTGCGAACCGTGCGAAAACTCATTTGCCCGACTCCGTTGATGGCTGGCGTTGGTCGGGGCGCCCCGGCGGGCCGCCCGTGATCAAGGTAGCGCGGAAGGGTTCACCACGGCCAGCGCTGGACGGCCATGGTGGCGGCGACGGCACCGACGGCGAGCGAGATGGCGGCGTTCCAGGCCTTCTCGGGCAGGCGTGACCCCTGCCTGGCCGCGGGCCCGAAGGCGCGCACCCCCCACGTGACCGCGGCCCCGAGCGCGAGCACCGCGCCCGCCACGACGATCTGCGCGAGCTCCAGCCCGATGTTGAAGGACAGCAGAGGGACGAAGAGGTTCCGCTCGTCGCCGAGCGCGATGCGCAGGAAGTTGGAGAAGCCCAGCCCGTGGATGAGGCCGAAGCCGAGGGCGAGGGCGTAGCGGAGCGGGCGGGCGGCGACGCGGTGCCCGGCGGACCCCTCGCGCGGTGGCCCGGCGCGGCCCTCGCGCCGCAGCCCGGCCAAATTGGTGAGCGCCGTGGCCACGATGGTGACGGGGATGAGGAACTCGACCAGCGAGGAGTTGACCGAGACCAGCCGGAGGGTGGCGAGCGCGAGCGACACCGAATGGCCGATTGTGAAAGCTGTCACAAGCACGAGCAGCTCGCGCCAGCGGGGGAGGGAGTACGCGGCGCACAGTCCCGCGAGGAAGAGGATGTGGTCGTAGCCCCGCAGATCGAGCAGGTGCTCGAAGCCGAGTTCCAGGTAGACGGCGAACATGGCCGGCCGCTAGCGGCGCCCCCGCCCCCGCCCCACCCCCGCCCTGGCGCGCACCACCATCCAGAGCGCGGCCCAGACCAGCCACGACAGCCGCTCGGCGAGGGTGAGTGCGCGGAAGTGCTCCCATGCGAGCACGGGGACGGTCGCGGCGAGGGCGGCCGCGCTGCCGCCGTGGTACGGGACGCGCCGCTCCACCACCGTCACCGCGCGGCGGCGATCCCGGTGCAGCACCTCCTCGATCGCGCGGCCGAGCTCGCCCGGGGACATCTCGCGCCACCCCGGGATGCGCATCACGCTCCACGCCGGGACGGTGCGTCCCCATCCGTGGAGGTTGGTGCCCGCCACCACCGCCAGATCCATGGAGTCGGCGAGCGCGAGGATCCGGTCGCGCTGCTCGCGGACCTGCTCCAGCCCGCGCGGCGCACCGTCGCTGAGCTCGACGGCGATGACGCCGGCGGGCGAGCCGGGCGCGCCACCGCGCCCCCAGCGCCCCCGCCCCCGGCGGGGGGCGGGGTCCGGTCGAGCGGGCCGGGGATGGTGTAGAGCATCGTGGGGGGCGGCGCGCCGCGGTCGGTCGCGGCGGCGATCGAGTCGGGGTCGAGGTGGTGCCAGGTGCTGTCGAGGGCGAACACATAGCGGGATCGGTCGCCGAGGATGTTGGTGTGGCGGCCGCGCAGGCGCCCCTCCATGCCGCTCAGGAGGACGGTGCGGTCGCCGGCGCGGGCGGGATTGGCGGGGAGGGCCTCGTCCACGCCCGCCCAGGTGTAGTGGTCGGTGATGTACGCCGCGTCGAACCCGCCGGCTTCGTGCCACGCGCGGTTGCGGGCCGCCGTGAAGAGGGACCACCCGTCGTGGGAATGGTTGGTGTGCGAGTGGAAGTCCACCGCGAGGAGGTCGTCGGATGCGAGCCGGATCCCGGTCATGGGGCGCGGGACGAGAGCCGCCGCCGCGTAGAAGGCGAGCAGCGCGGCGACGGCACCGAGCGCGCGGAGGAGTTCCAGTGCGAGGGGGCGGGTGAGCGAGCGCGACCGGCCCGCAACGAGCCGCCAGAGCCGCCAGGCCACGTACACCAGCACCAGCGTCCCGAGAACCGCGTAGTGCTGGCTGACCGCCAGGAGGGTCAGCGTGTCCCAGACGCCGAAGAGGGGCGCGCCGAGGAGGTAACCGAGCGGCTGATGGAGCGTCGCGCCGGTGGCCGCCTGATGCGTGGCCGCGTCGCGCAGGGCAGGCACGGCGAAGGGCGCGGAGACGATCACCAGCGCGGTGACCGCCAGCGGTCCGCGCAATAGCCGGCGCCGGCTCTTCCCAGCCGTTTTCATCGTGCCGTCCCGGCCAGCCGCTGCGCCCGACTCCGCACCAATGCCGCCAACCCCGCCAGCGCTTCTTCGCGCAACCCCGGCGCCGTCAGCTCGGCCGCCACCCCGTCGGCGCACTCCTCCGCCCGGCCGCACAGTTCCCGCACACGTCGTCGAACGAACGACGGACTCAGCCCGCACTCCGCGGCAAAGCGCTCCCAGTCGCCTTGCCCCAGCTCCTCCAGAGTCGACCGTCTCGCCACCTTCATGAGGAACTCCGCCGGGATGTTGGGAAGGGTGGCGGTGGTGACGAGGCCATACAGCGGAGCAAGAGCGATCTCGCCTGGCCGCCGCCAGAGCAGGTTGTAGCTCCTGGCGTGCGCGCGCGCATTCCCGAGCAAGACCTGCAGAATGGCCGCGTCGACCAACTGCAGCGCAGCCGCCGCAGGGAAGGTGCAGGATAGCCGAACGAGGTCAAAACCCTCGGCGTATCCGGGCCCGCCGTTCCACGCAGTCTTCGGCAGGGGAACCATCCCGAAAGCCTGACGGAAGTCCTCCTGGTGCAGTCGGCGAACCCGCCCGTCGTCGTCGCGCACCCGGTCATAGCGCTCCACCAGCAGATACGATCTGCCGTCCACGCTTCCGACCCTGACCGGTGCGACCGCGACACCAAGACGCGCCGCCAGGCGCATCGCGAAGGCCTCGTTTTCCGTAGAATCCCCGGATGCCCGGCTCCCGGGCTTCAGAATGTGAGTTGTCGGCTGACCGAAGGCAGGCAGCGCGACGCGCCCATCCACCAGCACCACCGGCATCTTCGGCTGCGACCCGGACAGGGACAGGCGAAAACCCTGTCCCGCTCCGACCAGGAACGGCCACTCAAGCATCATGGACAGAAGTTCCGCCAACTCCTCGTCCGACAGCGGCGCGGACGGACCGTCCGGTGCCGGGTCCGGCGGTACTTCGTCTTCGCGGAGTACTGCGAGCGCCCCCGCCAGCTCTGCCCCCATGTGCGCCAGCAGCGGCAGGGCCGTCGCCTCACCAACCCCGAGCACCTCCCCGATCATCTCCTTCTGAGTCCCCTCGGGCAGCAGGCCCTCGAAGAACGGACGGCAGAACAGAGAGCGAAAGCGCTGCCGATCCTTGGGCAGGTAGTGGGACACGGCCGGCGACGCCGGATCGGCGATCCAGGAATCTTCATAGGCGAACTCAATGGGGTTCACTTCCTCGTACCGGCCCGGGCGCAGCGTCCCGACCCGGGCGTCATCCCACCAGACGTTGAGGGTCTCCGTCACAGCCGCAACCGCCGGCGGCGGATCCACGGCGCTTCCGTCGCCTCGAGCCGCGTGACCCCGTCCCGGCCGATCTGCGGCGCTTCGATGTGCAGGGTGCACCCGAGTGCCTCCAGCACGGCGAGCACCTTGCCGAACCTGACCGTCGTCTTCCCGCGTTCCAGCTCCGAGAGAAACCGCACGCCAACGCCCGCCACGCCCGCGAGCTCATCCTGCCGCAGGTGCTGGGCTCGCCGGGCGGAGCGGACGATACTACCTATTTCTGCAAGCGTCATGAGAATTTTCCCGATCGGTAAAACTATTGCAGTTGGACGACATTTTCGGACAAGATAATCCCGATCGGGAAAAAAACTGCCACAATTGTCCCGATCGGGAAAAAACACCGCACGGTGCAACGAGACACTTGACGGGGCCGTCGGCAACTGCGGGTGCGGGCGATCGCATCCCCATCAGCCGACGAACGTGTGCGAATACTTCAACATCACTGCTCTCCCGGACGAGAGCGGCCGCCGCGGGCCCAGTCCGTTGTCGCGCTCGTTGTAGAGCCCCTCGTTGTAGACGATCCAGAGGTCCGTGCCCTCGCGGAAGTGGTAGCGGAAGCGGACGTTGAAGGTGGTCTGGCCGAGCGCGCTGTTGTACTGCCCGAAGGTGCTCAGCGAGATGCGCGGGTTCAGGGCGGTGTTCACCTTGAGGCGCGCCAGCTGCGTGGTGGTCGAGACATCCCGGTTCGCGAAGTCGAGGCGGTTGATTTCGTAGCCGGCCTCGAGTTCCAGGTACTTCGACAGGACCCAGGCGGGATTCAGTGCCAGGCTCAGGCGCGTGCCGTCGTAGAAGGTGCCGGCGGACCCGTTGTATTCACCGCGGTACCGGCTGCTGCGGGGCAGCCGGAACATGAAGGTGGCCTCGTGAAACCAGTACTCTCCGGCGGGGACGACCACATCGGAGATCGCGAACGGCTCGCGCACGCTCTCGAAGCTGGACAGCCCGCCAAAGGTCAGGTTCGAACCCTGGCGGAAGTCGAGCTCGATCTCGGGCCGGATTTCGCGGGACTCGGCGGTTCCGTCCCCGTTGCGGAAGTAGTGGGCCGTGGCGACCTGGATCGCGCGCGACACCAGGGGCGATGTTTCGCTGCTGAGCTGGCGGTAGCGCAGCTGGGCGCCGCCGTGGCTGAAATCCCGCCGTGACTGGAACCCCAGGCCGGGCAGGTAGTCGGCGCCGACCCGGATGGCCTCGGCGTAGTAGGAGAACCCGTCGTCGCGCCGCCGCTCCAGCCGTGCCCGGAGGAGCCCGGATTCCAGGCCCCCCTCCTGCTCGGTGGCCTCGTCGAAGGTGTTCGCCCACTGCAGGATCGCGTATTCGTTGCCCACCCACCTCACGACGGCGTCAAGTCCCAACGCGGTATTGTCCCGCCCGGCCGAACCCAGCCGCGACGTGAGCATCCCCCCGACCGCCGAATTTGCGTTGAGGATCTGCTGGCGCAGCCGCACCACCCCGACGTTCTCGGTCGATCGGTCCCCCTGGGGTGCGGTCTGCATGTTAAGGAGGCCGAAGTCCGTCCCGCCGAGCCTTCCAACCGCCCGCGCGCCCCCGTAGATGCGGACGATCTCCCCCGCGTCCAGCCCGATCTGGCGACTGTGGAAGAGCCGGTTGTTGAAGCCGCCGGTGTTGAAGTCGAAGGTGGAGGAGCGCTCCTGGAAGAACTGCCGCTTCTCCGGGAAGAAAAGAGGGAAGCGGGTCAGGTTGATCTGCTGGTCGTCGGCCTCGACCTGTGCGAAGTCGGTGTTGACGGTCAGGTCGAGCGCGAGGTTGGAGGTGGGCGAAAACTTGACATCGAGTCCCGCTTCCGTCGTCGGGTCGCGCTCGGTGCGCCACTGCCCGTCGAGCACCGGCGTCTGCCGAACGCCGCCCAGCGCATACGGCGTGATGTAGAGCGGCGCGGACTGCCGCACGTCCTGCAGCACCACCCGCTGGGCCCGCGACGGCTTGGCAAACCCCAGGCGCCCCCCGCCGGGATCCAGGGCCGGAAAGATATGGCGCTCGTTCTTGCGCGGGATCATCCGGTAGGCGATCAGCCCCATCGTCACCTCTCCCCCGGTCGCCTGGAACCCCAGGGTGGAGAACGGGATCCGGAACTCCGCGAACCACCCTTCGTCGCTGCGCGAAGTGACGACGTCCCAGTACGAGTTCCAGTCCCAGTTCATCGGCATGCCGTTGGTGAACTCGGCGTCGTTCGACACCGTGCGGTCCTGCCGCACCCCCGCCGGGTTGGCGACGAACCAGACTGCGGTCTCGTGGTCGTTGTAGCTGTCGATGATCACCGCGAGGATGTCGTCGCCGCTGTACTGGTCCCGGTAGAAGGTGCCGACCCGGATCTGGTCGGGGTCGGAGTCGTACATGCGCCCCGACACGTAGAGGTAGCGGTCGTCGTGGGCGAGCCGCACCTCGGTCCTCTCGGTGAGCGCGCCGCCGAAGTTGGGCGCGTACATGGTCATGTCGAGCGGGGCGACCGCGTCCCAGGCGGCTTCGTCCACCACGCCGTCGAGCTCGATCGCGCCGGTGAGGCGGGGGATCGCGATGGGGGCGCCGGGCGAGGGGGGGATGGGGAGGAGCTGCGCGGCGAGGGGGGTGGGTGCGGTGAGGATGGCGAGGGCCGGGATCGCGGCAAGGGCCGCAGGGCGGAAGTGGGAGCGTGAGGACCTGGCTCGGGCTGGGGGTTTCAACGTTGACGTGCCTTCTGTGGTCGGTTGCTGGCGGGCCGGCGCGGCTGGCGCCGATGATAAGATACTTCATGTCGATTCTCCACCATGAAGTGATCGCGGTGCCGGGGGCCGGGCCGTCGCGGGCCGGGGCCTCGCCGCCACGGGGCGGGGCCGCGCCGTCACGCCAAATGCTGCTCCTGCACGGGATCTATGGCGCGGGCCGCAATTGGGGGAGCGTCGCGCGGCGGCTGGTCCGCGCGCGGCCCGAGTGGCGCATCGTGCTCGTCGACCTGAGGTCGCACGGGCGGTCGCCGCGGCTGGATCCGCACACGGTCGAGGCCTGTGCCGACGACCTACTGCGCCTTGAAGCGCACCTCGGGCGCGCCGCCGACGCGGTCCTGGGCCACTCCTTCGGGGGCAAGGTGGCGCTGCTCCACGCGCGCCGCCGCGCGAAAGGGCCCGAGCAGCTCTGGATCATCGACTCCGCGCCGGGAGCGGGCCGTCCGGGGGGCGGGGCGTGGCGCATGCTGGGCGTGTTGCGCCGCCGTCCGGGTCCGTTCGGGAGCCGGGCCGAGGCGGTGGCGGCGGTGGAGGGGGAGGGGTACTCGCCACTCGTGGCCAACTGGATGGCGATCAATGCGGTCAGGGGGGAGGAGGGGTGGGGGTGGCGGGTCGACCCGGACGAGATGGAGGCCTACCTGCGCGACTACTACCGCGTCGACGCGTGGGATGTCGCGGAGTCGCCGCCGCCCGGCACGACGGTCCACTTCGTCAAGGCTCTGGGTTCGAGCGTTCTCGCCGAGGACGATGTCGCGCGCATTCGGTCGGCGGGCCACCGGAGCGGCCGGGTCGTCCTCCACGAGGCCGAGGGCGGGCACTGGCTCAACACCGAGAACCCCGGCGCGATCCACGAACTCCTGGCGCGGGAATTGAGGTAGGAAGAGCCGGGCCGCCGGGGCAATGGGAGCCCCGGCGGCCCGGCAGCTGGATCAGCGCAGCCGGCTGACGGAGCCCGGCGAAATCTGGAATCCGAAGTTGAAGGAGCGGGGATAGCCCAGGAAGACCTCGGCGTCGTCCGCCTTGTGACTC
>JAPOOQ010000469.1 GCA_026713345.1 Gemmatimonadota bacterium
CAACGACCTCCTGGAGGAAGTCGCAAAGTTCCGCGCGGCCCGGCGCGTCTGGGCGCGCACGATGCGGGAGCGCTTCGGCGCTTCGGACCGCTCCTGCCGCCTTCGCTTCCACACCCAGACCGGCGGATCGACGCTCACCGCACAGCAGCCCATGAACAACGTGGTCCGGGTGACCATACAGGCGCTCGCCGGTGTGCTGGGCGGCACCCAGTCACTCCACACCAACGGCTACGACGAGGCTCTCGCACTCCCGACCGCCGAGGCGGCCGCACTGGCGCTCCGCACCCAGCAGATCCTGGCCGGGGAATCGGGTGTGGCCGAGTGGGCCGATCCGCTCGGAGGCTCCTACCTCGTCGAGCACCTGACCAACCGCGTCGAGGCCGGCGCACTGGCGCTGATGGAGCGGATCGAGGGGGTCGGCGGTGCGTCGCGGGCCATCGAGTTCATGCGGGACGAGATCCACCGCGAAGCCTACCGGCACCAGCTTGAGGTCGAGGCCGGCACGCGTGTCGTGGTGGGGGTGAACCGGCATGCCACCGGGGAGCAGCGCGAGCGCCCCCCCGGTCCCGACTTCCGCCGCCTGGAGGCGCGCCAGATCGCGGCGCTCGGGGCCTTTCGATCGGCCCGGGACGGGAAGGCTGCGGACCGGCGCCTCGTTGCTCTGCGCGAGGCCGCCCGGGGCGAGGAGAACCTTCTTCCATCGATGATCGACTGCGTGAAGGGCGGCGTTACCCTGGGTGAGATCAGCGACGCGCTGAGGACTGTGTGGGGGACGTACAACGAACCCGCGTAAGCATCGCCGGGGGCCGGTCCCCGTAGTGTTATCTTGATTCTCCCACGGCGGCCACAGGGGCTGAAACGGCCGCCACAGATGCTGAACGCGAATACCGGACGGCAGGCCCATGCCAACCTACGAGTATAGATGCCGCGAGTGCGGCCGGGACTTCGAGGTCTTTCAGAGAATGAGCGACGAACCGGTCGCGCCCTGCCCGGAGTGCGGATGCGGCGCGCGGCGGCTCATCTCCGGTGGGGCGGGGCTGCTCTTCAAGGGTGAGGGATTCTACATCACCGACCACCGTTCGCACGCCTACCGGGAACGGGCGCGAGAGGAGTCCGGCGCGGCTCCGGACGGCAAGGATGGCGGCAAGAACGGAGGCAAGGATGGGAACCAGCCCGGGAAGGCCGAGAAGGCATCGGATGCTTCCGCAAAGGCCCGGGAGCCCGCGGCCGGGGCGGCCGATTGATGCTGACGGAGCGCATTTCGGAAGCCCTGCGCGAGGCCACCGCCGCTCTGGGAGCGCGGAGTGCCCGCTTCCGGCTTGATCGTCCCCGGGACACGAGCCACGGTGACCTGGCGACGAACGCTGCCATGGCGGTGGCGGGCCGGCTGGGCCGTCCTTCGCGAGAGATCGCGCGTGACCTGAAGGAGCGCCTGGACGGGATCGACGGGGTCGAGCGCATCGAGATCGCCGGGCCGGGATTCCTCAACTTCTTCCTCGAGTCCGCGGCCATGGGTGGAACGGTTCAGGCGATCCTGGGACTGGGTCGGCGCTACGGCCGCAACGAGGATGGAGGGGGGCGGCGCGTGATGGTGGAATTCGTCTCCGCCAACCCCACGGGGCCGCTGCACCTGGGCCACGGCCGGCAGGCGGCGCTTGGGGACGCGATCGCGTCTCTCCTGGAGTGGTCGGGGTGGACCGTGCACCGGGAGTTCTACTTCAACGACGCGGGCGGCCAGATCCATCGCCTCGCGGTGAGCGTGC
>JAPOOQ010000470.1 GCA_026713345.1 Gemmatimonadota bacterium
GACGATCCCGGAGGAGCGGATGAAGGCGAGGCGCGAGCACCGGATCCCGCTGAGCAAGCGGGCCGTCGAGGTGCTGCGGGCCGCGGAGCAGCTGCGTCCGTCGCCGCAGCCTCACGAGCTGGTGTTCACGAGCGTCCGCGGGAGGCGGATCGACGCCTCGGTCGTCTCGAAGATGATTGCCAGGCTCGGGATCGACGCAGTCCCGCACGGGTTCCGGTCGTCATTCCGGGACTGGGCGTCGGAGAGGACGGACCACCCGCGCGAGGTGGTCGAGGCGGCCTTGGCGCACACGGTGCGGGATCAGACCGAGGCCGCGTACGCGCGGTCGGACCTGTTCGAGCGCCGCCGGCACCTGATGGACGACTGGGCGGAGTACCTGAAGGCACCGCGGGGGCAGGTGGTGACGCTCCGTCGATGATGGCCTATGCTGGAACGAGGAGGCGGCTCATTGGGCACGGGCAGCGGCGCGTCCGCGCGATACTGGAGTAGGTAGTCGGCGTGCCGGCGGGGTGTCAGCTGCGCCGCGCCGGTTCGGGTCCGGTTTCTGGGGAGTTTCTGGAGTCCGAACCTTCGCGCCCGTAGTGGCGCCCCGCTGGCCCGCCGCCTCCTACCAAAAAACCCTCCCCCGGGGCGAATCGGGGGAGGGCCAAGGGAGAGGGCCTACGCCGCCTACGCCGCCGCCGAATCGATCCGTTTCAGCGCGCCGCCTGAAGATCTGCCGCCCGCAAACCGCCGCTTCCTGAGCTCCGCCAGGACATCCCGGGCAGACACAGCCGGCGCGGCATTGGCTGCGGGCAGCTGTAGTCCGGGCAGCGCTCGCGGCCCCTCCCCGAATCATCGAGGAGGGGCCCCGGTAGAGCTACGACCGCCGGCGATACCGCCGGATTCCGCCGACGGCCAGGAGACCACCCAGCAGGAGCTGCGCGATGATCGGCAGCGCCGGAACGGTGGCATCCCAGAGGTAGAGCTTCACTTCGCCGGTCACCTCACCGGCCATGCCCTCGGTCATCCCGTAGAGCACCAGCTCCTCCATGTCCTCGGCCACGCCGTCCTCGACGGCCATGACCATGGTCGTGCCCGACGACACCCCGGCCGAGATGGTGATCGCATCGGCCGAGTAGTCGGCGTCGCCAGCGGTGCTCTTCGAGCGGTCGCGCATGAGCATCACCGTGGTGTCGGCACTGACCGGCCGGTTGGCCGTCGCCGTCACCATGGCGGACATGCCCTCGGCGAGGTTCATGTCCTCAGGCCCCGTCAACGTGATGGCGAGCGCTTCGAGGCCCACCTCGACGGGGAACATGATGCTGGCCATACCGGGATCGGTCTGGTCGAGGATCATGACGCCCGACGGCCTGCTCGCGTGAGCAGTGATGGTGATCTCGGTCGTCCCTTCGGACATTGCCGTGATCGTCACGGCGGCACCGTTGACAGCCGCGGAGGCCACGCTGCCCATGGACGACTCGGCCGTGTAGCTGAGGGTGACCCCCTCGGCCTTGCTGAACAAGGCGTTGCCCATGACCTCGATCATCTCACCCTCGGTGAGTGTCATGTCGTCGCCCGCTCCGGCGTTCTTCGCCGCGTAGATCGCGGCCTCGACTTCCGCCTGAGAGTTCGCCCAGACGAGCTTCTCGGTGCCGTCGGTGATCATCAGCGACAGGACACCCGGGACCTCCTTCTTCTCCGTCCCGATCTTCGAGTCGCCGCTCACAACGGCGGTGAACATCAGCGTCTCGTCGCCGACGTCGGAGTCCTCCGTCACCATCAGGTCCACGACCGCGCTGGACTCCTTGTCCTTGGCGATCTCGATCGGGTGCGTCGACAGCCGGTAGTCCTGGCCGTCGGCGGTGCCGGTCGGCATCAGCGAGATCGAGAGCTTCTCGGCGGCCTTCGCAGCCTTGCCGTCCTTGTCGACCACGGTCAGCTTGACCTTGAGGCTGCCGCCCTCCGCTACGGATTCCGGCTGCGGAGAGACGGCCTTGCCGTCCGAGTCGACCACCTCCGCCTTGACCATGGGCAGGGCGTTGATGTCCGTGACGGTGATGTCCAGGCTGTCGATCTCCACGTTGTTGCCGAGCGTGCCCGACATGTAGGCCGTCACCGTGACCGTATCGTCGTCACGGTTACCGTCGGCCTTGGCCGAGATGGTGGTGCTCGCGGAATCCGTCCCGAACGTGCCGGACGTGGCGCCCAGCGTGTACTTCGTCGGGTCGTTCGGGTTCAGCGCCAGGGTGAAGCCGATGTCGATGGTCCGCTCCGGCTTCGCCGCCAGGGTGAGGGTCTCGGACCCGCCCTCCTTGACGGCGCCCTTCGCGTCGGAGGGTAGGCTCAGCTCGTAGGTCTGCTCCTGGGCATCGTCGATCGTGATGACCTTCGACTTCATCGACGCCCCGTCGATCGAAACCTCGACCTGGAACTTCTCGTCCTCCGCATCGAGGTCCTGCCCGACGGCCACACGGAACTTGAACTCCTGAGTCGAGTCCTTCTCCGTCCGCGTGATCTTCTCCCAGAGCAGGTCGCCGAGTGGCGTCAGCTCGCCGTCGTCGGCGTTCTCGCCGGCCTTGATCGACGTGTCGTCGGTCGGGAACTCGACCATGACCCGCCTCATCGCGATGGGCGCCACCTTGTCGTCGGAGCCCTTCGTGCCGGCGGGCACGTTCGCGACCACCGTCACTTCCAGGCCGCCGCTTTCGGGCACGTTGGTGGTCGACGTCTTGACCTCCTTGACCGTGACCTGAACGCCCGGAGGCGGAGCCATCGGCGTCGCCTCCTCGCTCACCTCGCCGCTCATGCCGGCGCTGTTGACCGCGCGGACGTAGAACGTGTACTCCGTATCGTTCGTCAGACCGGTCACCGTGGCGCGGGTGGCTGTGGTGTTCGTCCACTCGCCGCTGACACCGGAGCCCGTCACTCGGTAGTCGTAGCCCGAGGGGGCGCCTCCGCTGTTCGGCGCGTCCCAATCCAGCACGACCTCCGTGTCGCCGGCCACCGCGGTCAGATTCCGAGGTACGCCGGGGGCCGTCAGAGCAGCCATCGGCGTGACCGTGTTGCTCCGCGCCGCCGCGCCACCACCCGCTGAGTTCACCGCCCGCACATCGTAGGCGATTGCCGTCCCGTTGTCCGCGTCCACGGTGACTGTGGTGGCGGTGCTCCCCGTACTCATCCACTCCTCGTCCGCACGTCCGTCGACGCGGGAGATGTACTCGTACCGCAGGATTGCGGCGCCGCCGTTGTCAGCCGGCGCAGTCCACGTCAGCGTGACCGTTCCGTCGCCCGCCGCGGCCGTGACATCCGTCGGCGCACCCGGGGGCACCGGATCCACGACCGGATTCATCGGGGTGACCGAGTTGCTCTTCATCGAGGCGCCAGGGCCTACCGCGTTCCTCGTCCGCACCTCGTAGGCGATTGCCGTCCCGATGTCGGCGGCCATGGTGAGGCTGGTGGCGGTGCTCCCCGTATCCGTCCAATCGCCCATGCGGCCGTCGACCTCATCGCGGTACTCGTACGACGTGATGGGAGATCCACCGTC
>JAPOOQ010000471.1 GCA_026713345.1 Gemmatimonadota bacterium
CCGGCGCTCAGGGAAGCGGTGGAGGCGAGCCTCAAGGGGGACATCGAACGCGCCTTCGAGAAGCTGGGCTCCAATGTCGCCGAGGTGAAACCCGACAACATCGCCGGCGCCGTGGCCGCCCGCTGGCTCGCGCTCCCGTCCGAGGCGCGCGAGAATACCGGCGTCATGGCGCCGAGTCACGAACTCCGCCAGGCGATCAACGGCCACATCCGGGAGCGCCTGGTCCGGGAGGGGCGCATCCGCGGCTCGGCGATGGTTGCCCAGCGACTGGTCTCCAGGGGCTACACCAACGCCGAAAAGGCCGTCGCCGGCAACTATGCCGTCAGCGACGTGGTCGCCTTCCATCGTCCGTACAGACGCCTCGGCGTCGAGAAGGGCGACGAGCGCCTCGTCGTGGGCGTCGATCACGAGGCCCGCTCGGTGATGCTCGAAGGCGGGGACGGCGGGACCGTCGCCTGGAAGCCCGCGGAAGTGGGCGGCCGCAGGGGCGGAACCGAGGTCTACAGGACCGAGGAGATCGAGCTTCGCGCGGGAGACCGCATCCGCTGGACCCGCAACGATGCGGGTCTTGGGCTCGTCAACAGCCGCACGGCGGAGGTCTCCGAAGTGGGGAACGGGCGGGTGAAGTTGCGTCTGGAGGAGGGGCGGAACCTGGAGCTCGGCCGGAACGATCCGCAGCTTCGCCATCTCGACCATGCCTGGGCCTCGACCGTGCACGCGTTCCAGGGCCGGACCGTGGACAACGTGATCGCAGCCATGGAGGCGCGGCATCCGAACCTGACGACCCAGAAGTCGTTCTACGTCGAGATTAGCCGCGCGCGCGACCGTGCCGAGCTGGTCACCGACGACGCGAAGGAACTCCGCTCCCAACTCCAGGCCGTGACCGGGGAGCGCATCGCGGCGCTGGAGGGCATCGGCGAGACCGTAGAGGCCGCACGGGATAGGGTCGTCGATGCCGCAGGGCCGGACGGAAGATCGTTGGATCAGGGACCCGAGGCGCCCGCGGCGAAAGATGTTGACGGCCAGTCGTCGCAGGAGAAAGCCCCGGAGCCGCCCGCGCAGGAACGGAGCCGGGGGTCCGGGATGGACCTGGGGTTGTGACCGTGCCCTGCTTGCCCGTCCGGGCGCCTTGGGCGCCGTCATTTCCCAAACGTTCCGAAGGTCCCGCGGTCTAGCCGGCGTTGGATCGCCTTGCGAAGATCACGCAACCTGAACTCCCGCAGCTCGCCATGCTCCGCGTAAGGGAAGAAAGTCCAGGGCCTGCGGCGCATGGGCAAGGCGCTCCGCATGGCCGTTCCTATTCGGCTGTCGCCCACGTACCCCCCGTAGGTCGGGACCGGACCGCGGACCTTGCCGCGCCTAAGCCGGATCTTCATGGCCGCCTCCCTGCCGCTTCGCAAGCTCCGGGCGGTGTCGCCGCATCAGGGCATCCATCGCATTGAGCACGGTCGGCTCGTTGATTCTTCCAGAAGGCCTCCTTCCCGCCCGCTGCCGCCGGATTTCTTCCCACAACTCGTCCGGGTCGAACCCGGCCAACAGCGTCGCGATCATCCACATGTCTCGGGCGGGCCTGGACATGAAGGTGTCGGCCCGCAAACGGTGGAACTCCTGGCTCCGTACGTCGATTGAGCCGTCAGGATTGCGCGGAAGTTCGGTCATGTCGCGTCCGGTTCCCTTTCAGGTTGGCCACAGGGTCTGTGGAAAACCCTGTGCATATGGCGGGTGCGCGCCCGAAATCGCCCTGTCCATCCGGGATCCAACGGAATGTACGGTTCATGTGCAGCGATCTCCCCATGAAAATCGGTCAGTTGCGAAGATGGGGCTCCGAAGCCCTGGGGCGTCCGCCGGACGTTAGGCGGTGATGTCGATGCGCTCGCCCCAGGGCTCGCGGTTCCAATCCGACGGGGGAGGCCCGTAGTTGACCCAGACGACGTCGAAGGGAGGGGGGCTCTCCGGGTA
>JAPOOQ010000472.1 GCA_026713345.1 Gemmatimonadota bacterium
CCGGAGACCGTGAACCGGGCGTCTACGCGCTCTAAAATGGGGGGACGCGGTGTGCCGCACGGACATCCGGAGGTGCCGAGCGCTACTTCGCGCGACGCCAACCGGACGGGTGGTCATCCTGACTCCAGGAGGAAACCCGATACGGCCCGCGTCCAGTCTCGACCCCGCGCAATGTGGCGCCCCTCGCGCCGCGCCTGGTCCTGCCCCCGCGCCTGCTCGCGGATGCGGGCCAGCGCAGCCACGCCGATCCCGTCGAGCCGGGGAGAGACCGGCAGGCGCAGCGCGCCCAACGCCGCCATCGTCGTCACCTCCCGTTCGGCCAGCCGGGCCCGCTGGCCTCGGGTGATGCCGGCGACCAGCGAGAGGTGGTCGTCGGCATGGCGCCGTGCCGCACAGGTCTGCTTCCACTCGCAGACGCCGCAGTGCTCGACCGGCGCCGGGTAGGTGTCCGGCGGGGAAGCGGCGTGCGCCTCGAACCGCTGCCGGACGGCGCGGTAGTACGCCGCGTACTCCGCCACCCGGAAGCTAAACGAGTTCTCGCTGCCGCCCCCGCCGAGCGCCAGATGTATCAGCTCGGGTTCGATGCCCTGCGCCTGCGCCAGCAGGTCCGAATACAGAAGAAGCTGCAGCAGCGCCTCGCCCTTCGCCCGTCGCGCCAGCTTCGTGTCGAGCACCTCGTAGGACCATCCGCCCAGCGCGCTAGGCTGGTCGACCCGAAGCAGGAAATCCGGATAGCCGCTCCACCGCCCGCCGTCGTCCTCGAGGCACCCCTGGTAGATCACGTCGGCCCCGCGACGCATCGCGTCCCGAGTCCGCGCGGCGACCGCCACGGGGTCCCGGTGCGAGAACGGCGTGTCGGGCGGGATGATCGTCTCGACGGTGCGCCCGTCTGTCGCCAACTGGTCCAGGAGGCGGTGCTCGTGCTCGAGGCCGCGCTGTCGCAGGACCTCGGCGCGCGGGTCGTCGTACGGCGGCGGCGGCTTGATCTCCCCGAATGCGACGTCCCGGCGCAGGCTCGTGAGGTGATTGCAGGCGAGATGGCGACTGAGGTCGGTTGCCGAGAACGAGAGCTGACCGTTGCGATGGCGCATGGTGCGGGACGATAACCTAAGGTGTTGTGGGCGGCCGTGGTGTGCTCAGTTCACGGGCAGCAAGATCTAGCGGTCTAACGTGGCGCGCCTCAACGATAGGCTGGCCGGGTGCAGCGGCTTCCATAAACGTCACGCTTTCGTAGAAATCATCAAGCGCAACAAACACCCCGTTCTCTTCCGCCCATTCTCTCATCCGGCGATTGCAACTGTGCCGCCACGAAAGCACCTCGATGCCCCAGCCCTTGCGGTGCATGCGTGCGAGGTCGGCGTGAAAACCGGCACCATCCGCGAAGCCGCTACCGTCACCGGTCAGCAATACCGCTATACCAGGATCGCCGTTGTAGTCTGACAGATCGCGAAGCATGCAGGTCTGCAAAAGTTGATCTACGCCTTCCTCTCGGCCGTGTAGCGCCCCTCGCTCGAGCAGACGGACGTCCACTCCTTCATTTTCGAGACGATTCCATACGTAGCGCAACTCGGGAGGCACGGAACCGACAGCCACGGCGTGATGAACGGGGCGGTCGGCACGCGCGAGGTCGAGGAGGTTCCTGAAGTGAATGCGGATGCGCGGACGTGCACCCTCGCCCTCGCGCTCGGTCGCGATTTCCTTCGCGCTGATGAAGATATTGGAGTTGTCCCAGTAGATGAATACCTTGCCCATCCCTGTAACGGTATCACGCAACGCAAGGGTTGCGCGAGCGAATCAGGAACCCAGCGCCGCGGATCACTTCGGCACCCGAACTCGACAGGTCCTCCAGCGGGGTCGAGTAGTCGCTCGGCGGGGGCTCCCCGAACGTCAAGTGCAGCGGGCTGACGATGTTAGTCGCGGCCCGGATCGGGTCGAAGTCCATGCTGTGCGGGATGTAGACGTCGCGGTCGCGCAGGACCTGGAGCAGGCGGAGCGGTAGCACGATTGAGCGGTACGAGCGGCGCTGGGGCACCATGCTGGACCCGATGTTCGTCACGGGCCGCGTGCCGCCCAGCGCGATCCGGCGCGCGTCGAAGGTCCAGTCAGTCCTCAATACTTGGCGGTACATCTCCTCATCCAGCTGGGCGCCTCAATGTTGCGGGCTCGCTCGCGTGGGCAGGAGGCGAACGGTATGCTACCACCCCCGCAGCATGACGGACGCGCCGAGCACGCTGCCGCCCGAGGCTCTCGATCTCCTGCTCGTGGGACCATCCGCCCAGAGCCCCTACCGCCGCGGCGGGAGCGCTTACGCCGGGATGAGGGGGCAGTCCGTGATCCGCCACTGTCTCCGGTCGCGGGCGAGGAGGGATCCTGCGGAAGAATGATGTGCTTGTCTCGTCTGGAAAGCTCGACGGGCCGGAACCACGCCGGGCCGGTCAACACCGTGCAGGACCTGTCGGCCCGCGGCGTGGGCCTGCCCGTGCGCGCCGGTCAGGGCGCATAGGCGCACCCACTTGGCCGCGGTCCGCATGCCCGGCGTCCGACTTGTCGTCAACCTTCCCCGGTGCGCTCCGCCGCGGGCCGTCCGGCCCCCCCTTGCAGTGTATTTCTGCACGAATCGGGTCGGTACCCTCATCCGAAAGGCGCTGCTGTCGGCTCCCGCCGTCGCTGATGCTGCCGGTCCCGGCTACTCTGCGGGACTGGCTCGCCGAGCACCGGTTCGCCCTCGACGAGGGCCTGCGCCGGCGGGCCGCCGCGGCGCGGGCCGCTGCGATCGCCGGCGAGAGCATCGAAGTCAGCGTGCTCCGCGTCCCCACCCCGATCCCGGCCCCCCGGCCGGACACGCCCAGGGGCCCGGCCACGGTCCGGGTTCACCCACGCAGGTAGGCGAGCGCGATGCGCTGAGCCGATGTCGCGGGCGCGGCTGACGGCGACGGGGTGCTGGTCACTGTCCGCCGGAGCAAGACGAACCAGGAGGGCGAAGTGAGAGACGGCGGCGCGGGCCGCTGGCGTCGAGCACGTGACTGCCCACTCGGGAAGGGTCGGGCTGGCGTCGGAGCTTCCAGCGCGTGGTGGATGCCCGCCTCAGAACTCCTCCAGCCGCTCGGACGTGAAGCGTTCGACCTCCCGACGCCAGCGCGTGACCTCCTGCACCACCATGATCTCCGCGTTCCGCCGCGCAGGAGACGCCGGCCCCCGGACGCCGGCGGGGTCGCTGTTCATAGCTGATCAGCGTACCACCAGGTTTCAGCGCTTGGAGGGAACCGCACGACCTCGTCGCCGGCGACGAGAGTCTGGTCCGAACGCGCTCGTGCTCCGGAGCGGCCGCGGCCGAAGACGGTCCCGAACGGCCGGTGGCAGCTCTTGGTGTCCCTGTGCTGGGGCTTCATCGGCGCGGGCTGATGGACCGATAAGGCCGCGTTCGTGACCGGCCCCGCGGCCGGCGTGAACGCCGTCCGCGAGGTGCGCCACGCCCGGTAGAAGAAGTCGCCTAGTTGCGTCGTCTCTCGGTCGATGGGGAGCGGGCCGCCACAACACCGTTCCGGCCCCGGAAACGCGAATGCCCCGGTGGCATTCACCCCCACCACCTCGGTGCGCGTCATGTGGATGTCGATGATTAGACCCACCGCGCGCCTTCCGCTCGTGCGCGGTGCGCCGGGGCATCCCCGGAGACCGACTCAACCGGCTCACCGACGTCGCGCCCGCGACTGACGGAGCGATACCCGGAGCTCCTTGCGGCCGACTATGCCAGGTGCGGGTCGACTGCCCAAGGGAGCACGGCGTTTCCGTCGCGGTCGATCCGTTGTCGGACGATCTCCGCCGAGAGAACGTCGTCGATGCGACCTCTGGCGGCCAGCGCCCGGTCCAGAATCCGGACCTCTGGCGTCGGGCTCGTACTCCCAGAGCATCTCCTGGAGGCTCTCGAGCACGGCCGCCCTCTCGACCATCACCTTCGGGTGGTTGTAGAGCCAGCGTACGAAGCGCGGGGCCTCCGGGCTGCTCCACCAGAGGGCGC
>JAPOOQ010000473.1 GCA_026713345.1 Gemmatimonadota bacterium
AGGGCGACCCGGGTTCCGTCGATCGAGACTTCCATCTGCTCGGTGCCGAAGGTCCTCCCGAACACCTCGCCCTCGACGGCGGCGTACGGCATGATGTGGAACACGTACTTCCCGTCGGCGGGGAAGTTGTGCATCACCGACAGGCCGCCGCGCGTCCCGATCGGTGCCCCCTCGACGCGCTCCTTCTGCGACTGCACGCGCGGGATCCGGTAGATGGTGGAGGCGATCTCGGCGTCCGGGTCCCCCAGCGCCATCCGGCTGATCTGCCCGGCTGCGCGCAGGTAGCCCTCCATCACGGTGGTGGACGGCATCTGGACGTCGGCGATGTTGTCGAAGTTGGCGCTCTTGGTGTCCAGCGGCAGGAATGCATTTACATCCACGTCAATGTCGAGCAGGTCCTTCACCGCTCTCGCATACTCGGAGCGGTTGAGGCGCTGGAAGGTGCGCCGGCCGGGATCCGGATTGCGGACCGCGATCTCGTCCATCGCGCCCTCGAGCTCCGTCGCCATCGCGTCGATCACCTCCGCCTCCGGGCGTGGCTGCCCGTTGGGCGGCATCATACCGGCCCGGAGCTTGCGGATCATCTTCTCGATCGTCGGTCGGCGCTGCTCGGCTTCGGCGATGTCGAAGCCCTCGAGTACCAGTCCGCCCACCTGGCGGCGTTCGCTGTGGCAGCGGACGCAGTACTCGGCGACGACCTCGTTGGACACCGCAGGCGCACCCGTGGCTGCGGGGACGGGGTGCACCGAAGGCGCAATTGTCCCGCCTCGGAGGTCCTGGGGCGGCGCTCCGGTGTTTCCGGATGTGGCGATGCCAGCTGCCCCCGCCGCGAGCAGAATTATGGCGTATTTACTCATAGTCCTTAAGATACAGTCACAGGGGCAGGTTCCGCCACCCATGTGGCCGCTGTCCCGACTGCTTCCCGGCACCCGTGGGCCGGGGGGAATGTTATCTTCAGTCGTCAGATCGCTGCCGCCGGCGTTCGCGCGGGGCAGCGCGCACAGAGACCCCGAATCGGAGTGACACCACCGTGAATGGACTTTCAGTGGGCAGCGAGGCCCCGGACTTCTCGTTGTTGCGAGGCCTCAATGATCCGGTAGCGCTGTCCGAGCATCGCGGCGATCCCGTGGTGCTGATGTTCGTCCCGCTGGCGTTCAGCGGCGTCTGTACCGAGGAATTGTGCCATGTCGGCGAGAACTGGGATGTGTGGGGCTCGCTCGGCGCGACCGTCTACGGAATCAGCATCGATTCTCCGTTCGTGAACCAGCAATGGGCGAAGGACATGAATGTGCCCTTCACGATCCTGTCCGACTTCAACAAGACCGCGGCGGCGGCCTACGGCGTCCTGGCGGAAGACCTCGCCGGGCTGCGTGGGATCGCCAAGCGCTCGGTCTTCGTCGTGGACCGGGAAGGGCGTGTCGGCTACGCCTGGGTGAGTGACGATCCCGGCGTGCTGCCCCCCTTCGACGACGTGCTGGCCGCGGTGCGGGCCGTGGACTGAAGCAGGGTGATTGCAGGGAGCGGTCCTTCCGCGGGATAGGATCGGGTTGGCCCTCCGGTTCGCGATGGCTTGGGCGGGGGGATCGGGCTCGCCGCGGCCGTCACTCCTCCGCGGAATCCGGCTTGCCCCGCAGCCGCTTCACCCGGGACCGCCGCTTCTTGGCATCGAGTCGCTTTCGCTTTTCGCGCTTCGGCACCGCGGTGGGAATACGCGGCTTCCGCTTCCGGCTCCGCGCTTCCAGCTCCGCTTCGAGCCTCGCGAGGGCGGCTTCCCGGTTGCGGTGCTGCGAGCGGTGTTTTCGGGAAGTGACCACGGTCCCGGTGGGGAGATGGGTCAGCCGCACCCCCGATTCCACCTTGTTCTGATGCTGCCCCCCCGCGCCCCCGGAACGGAACGTATCCACGCGGCACTCGGCAAGGAGGTCGGCGGGCGCCCCGCGCCGGGCCGTGGTGGCCGGCCTGGCGGGGCTTGCAACCTTTTCGGTCGCTTCGCCCGTATTGGCGGGGTCTTTCCGTGATGCCTGCTCGTTCATAGAATCCTGTAATGATCTACGACCAGTTCGATCGCAATCCGGGTCTGCGGATACTCTTTACCCTGGCGGTTGCGTTCATCCTTATCCAGGGGCTGCGGTTCACCCAGCCCGTCCTCCTTCCCATCGCCACCGCGGGTTTCCTGGCCGCGATCTGCCTTCCCCTGGTGCTGTGGCTGTCCCGCAAGCGCGTTCCGCTGGCGATCGCGGTTCTGGTCACCATACTCGCCGTCGCGGGCAGCTTCGGCCTCCTGCTTGTCGTGGGGAGCCAGCAGTTCACCGAACTGCAGATCCGCCTCTTCAATCTCTTCACCGCGATCCTTCCGCAGCTGGAGCAGTGGTTCGCACAGCTTGAGGAATGGGCGCCCGTCCTGGAGGAGGGCCAGCTCATGGCCCTCGCCCGCGGGGCGGTCGATGCGGCGTTTCTGACCAACCTGGTCACCGGCGCGACGACCTGGGCGCTGGCGCTGCTGGGCGGCACCTTCCTGGTTCTGTTGATCCTCGCCTTCGCCCTCGGGGAGGCCCTGGTCCTGCCCCGCAAGCTGCGCGCGATCGCAGGGGACGGCGAGCCGCTCGACGAGCGCTTCCGCAAGATAATCGAGGAGGTCCAGGGATACCTGGTCATCAAGACGCTCGTCAGCCTCGCGACCGGGGTCCTGCTGGGGCTGTGGACCTGGTTCATGGGACTCGACCTGCCGATCCTTCTGGGCCTCATCGCCTTCGTCCTCAACTTCGTTCCGACCATCGGTTCGATCATCGCCTCGGTGCCCGCGCTGATTCTCGCGCTCATCAACGTCGACCCGGTCACGGCCGAGTTCGTCGGCATCGACATCCAGCACGCCGCCATCGTCGGACTCGGCTACCTGACCGTCAATGTCTTCTTCGGAAACTGGCTGGAACCCACTCTGCTGGGGCGACACCTCGGGCTTTCCTCGCTGATCGTGGTCGTTTCGCTGTTCTTCTGGGGATGGCTCTGGGGCCCCCTTGGCGCGCTCCTCTCCGTTCCACTGACCATGGTGGTGAAGATCATGCTCGAGAACACGAGGGACCTGCAGTGGATTGCCGTGCTGCTGGGCAAGGGTCCGCCTCCGGAGCCAGCCGGTGAGCCGGGAGCCGACGCGTGAAGCCCCTGGACTTCGACGGATTCCCGGACGAGTCCCGGATCTGGATCTTCGGGGCGCAGCGCAGGCTGGACGAGGAGGAGGCCGCGTCGCTCCTGGCCGCGGTGGATGGTTTCCTGGCTTCCTGGAAGGCTCACGGGGTGCCGCTGCGGGCCGCCCGGACCTGGTGTTACGACCGCTTCCTGATCGTGTGTGCCGACACGGGAGTCGCGCTGCCCTCCGGCTGCTCCATAGACGCGCTGACCGGCGTGCTGAGGGAGATGGAGGCACGGACAGACGCCCGCTTCCTGGGGAATGAGGCAGTGTGGTACCGCGACCCGGAAGGACGCATCCGCCGCGCCACCCGCCCGGAGTTCCGGTCGCTGGCGAGGACAGGGGAAGTCGCGCCCGCGTCGGTGGTCTTCGACAACTCCATCACCAGCCTGGGGCAGCTCAGGGCCGGCGCCTGGGAAGGCCCGGCCATCGATCGCTGGCACGCGGCGTTTTTCGAGCGGGCGCGCGCAGATGGGTGACGGAACGCGACGAGGCCGGCAGGTCGCCCCGCCGGCCTCGCATCCGTGATGTTGTGATCTCGCGGGCCCGGAGTCAGCCCATTGCTTCCACGCGGGTCACGTTCTCCGCTGCTGGTCCTTTCGGACCGTTGACCATGTCGAACTCGACCTGGTCGCCCTCCGAGAGGCTCCGGAAGCCGTCGCCATCGATGGCGGAGTAGTGGACAAAGCAGTCCCTCTCGCCGGCGACCGGGCTGATGAATCCGAATCCCTTCGCGTCGTTGAACCACTTCACGGTTCCCGTGGTCCGCATCCTGATGCTCCTTCAAGTCGTCTGTAGAATCCTTACCGGCACTACTGTGTACCGATCTCACGTCCAACAGGCTACCCCCTTGGCCACATTCCGTCAATACCGGAGGGCGGGGGGCCACCGGTCGCGGGATGAAAGCGTCCCGCGGATCGCGGGCTCCGGCGCCACGGCCCGGAGTGCGCCGCGCCGCTCATCCGCCAACGAGTCCGGCGGGCCGGGTGTCTTGACTTTTGGTGCGCACGGTTCGTCCCTGATTGCGGGGGATTCGGTCCGGTTCGCCGGCAGCGGGGTAGAATATCGAGAGATCAGTGGAGGTCGAATGCATAGATGGAGCAGGTGGAGGGGTGGGCTTGCGGTTCTGTTGGCATGCGGGTGGTCCGGCGGCGCGGCGTCCGCCCAGCGCCCGGCTTCCGCCCCCGGCCTGGGGGACGGACCGGCGCTGCTGAGCGCCGTTGCCGAAGCCGCGCTTGAACGCAACCGCGAGATCGTCGATGCGGAGTACGAACTGGCGCTCGCCAACGGTCAGGTCTCGGAAGCGTGGAGCGATTTCTACCCCAGTGTGAACCTTTCGTCTTCGTACACCCGCAACGTCGCGCCGCAGGTGAGTTTTCTGCCGGCACAGATCTTCGATCCCTCGGCGGCCGAGGGCGATTTCATCCCTGTGCAGTTCGGCGCGGACAACATCTGGAACCTCTCGGTGAATCTGGAGCAGACGCTCCTGGACCCGCAGGTCTTCGTCGGTATCGGGGCGGCGGCGCGCTTCCGCGGCCTGCAGCGGGAGGCGCTGCGGGGGCGGACGCAGCAGATCGTCACGCGGGTCCGGATTGCCTTCTACGACCTGCTGCTCGCGCAGGAGGAGGTGCGCCTGACCGGGAACTCGCTGAAGCGTGTGCGGCGATCGCTCGAGGAGACCCGCGCGATGCAGGAGGCCGGGGTGGCGGAGGCCTACGACGTACTTCGCCTGGAGGTGGAGCTCGCCAACCTGGAACCGAACCTGAGACGCGCGGAGAACCGCCTCCGCGCCACTCGCCGCGCGCTCGCCGCCGAACTGGATCTGGATCCCGAATCGGAGATCGAAGTGGCGGGGGAGCTCGCGCTGATGGACCTCGCCGACCCGGGCGCCAACTCCCCGGGAAACCGGGACATCCTGGCGTTCAGCGGCGGGACGCTGGCCGACGAGCCTGACCTGGCAGGCCTTCTCCGGAGGGGCAGGGCCAACCGGTCCGACATCCGCCAGCTCGAGCTCACGGAGACGCTGAGAAGGACCGAGCTGCGCATCGAACAGGCCGACTACCTGCCGAGCGTCAGCGCCTTCGGCAGCTACGGGCTGGCCGCCCAGCAGAACGGTTCGCCGATCTTCTTTGGTACGAGTGCCCAGCGCGGCACGACGAAGCAGGTCGGGTTCAGGGTGAGCATGCCCATCTTCTCGGGCTTTCGCGAAAGCGCCCGCATTTCGCAGCGGCAGG
>JAPOOQ010000474.1 GCA_026713345.1 Gemmatimonadota bacterium
CCATCGGTCTCGGTCAGCAGGCGCGTGCGGTAGAAGACGGCCTGAGAGAAGTCGCCCGAGCGGGGACCGCGGAAGGCCTCGAAGATGGCGTGGTCGTAGTCGACGAAACCGATCCGGCGCTCCCCGACCCCGTCCGCGACCGCCCCGACCGTAGCCGGGAGGAAGTCCTGGTGGACGGAGGGCACGCTCGATCGCTCGCCGAGCGCCATGAGCAGCCCACCGCCCTCTTCGACGAACGCGCGTAGCCGGTCGCCTTCGCTCCCGCCCGGGAACGGCCCGCCGTTCAGGACCACCACCTCGGTGCCGGGAAGCTCGCTGTCGCCGGGCAGGCCCCGAATCACAGTGGTCTCGAACCCCGCCCCTTCGGCGATGTCGAGCGCCCCGCGCAGGTACAGGTTGGAGTCGCCCGGGCCGAGCGGGTCTGCCACCACCACCTGCAGGTCCCCTCCGGGAGAGGCCACGAAGCTCAGGGTGTTGTCCTGCACGAGCCCCTCGCCGCCCCCACCACCCAGCCGCACCTCCCCCCGCGTGAACGGCGCGGTGAGGGTAAACGGCGCAAACGCCACCGGCTCAGCGCCGCCCGCCGCCACCGTCACGGTCACCGTCTCCAGGTCGGTCTCGTCCACCGCCACGGTCACCTCGGCGGTCGCGGCCGCCTCGCCCGTGTTCACCAGCCGCGCTTCGACCGTCACCCGGTCCCTGCCGCCCGCGCTCTGGCGCTTCAGTTCCAGGTCGGTGAGCGCGAGGTTGTCGATCTCTCCGGCCTCGATCACCACCGTCTCGACGACCACGCCCTCGGCGAGCTTCGCGTCCGGGTCGGGGCTCCACGCCGTGCGCTGGAAGTCGCTGATCAAGACGACGCGCTGCCGTGCCAGGGTGGAGGCGGACAGGGTGGAGGCGGCCAGCTTCACCGCGGGCGCGAAGCGCGTGGCGAGCGAGGTCGTGGCCAGGGTGTCGAGGGTGGCGAGGATGCGCGGCAGCTCCGGAATCGAGCGGTGCACGAGTTGCGGCGTCTCCGAGAAGACGATCAGCGAGGCGCGGTCGCGGGGCCGCAGCGCCCCGACCACGGACCGGGCCTCCGACACTGCGCGCTCCCAGTTATCCCCCATCTCCATCGACCACGAATTGTCCAGGAGGATGACCACCTCCTCGGGGCCGGGCCCGCCGACCCCCGCCAGACGCCCCTCGCGCACGAACGGACGCGCGAAGGCGGCGACCAGCAGCGCCAGCGCGGCCAGGCGCATCAGCAGGAGCAGCCAATGCCGGATGCGCCGCCGCGACGTCTCCTGGAAGGGGATCTTCTCCAGAAACATGAGCGACGGGAACCGGATCGGTTTGCCCCGCTCGCGGCGCGTCAGGTGGATCAGGACCGGGACGGCCAGCCCGGCCAGCCCGATCAGGAAGAGGGGGGTCAGGAAGCCCACTGCCTACCTCCCCGCTCCCGGGCGCCCGACGGGGGACCTCAGCGTCTTCTGGCGGAAGGACAGGTAGGCGTAGAGGGCGTCGTCCAGCGGCTTGGCGGTGTTGAGCAGGACGTAGTCGACTCCGTGCCGGGTGAAGCCCTTGCCGAGGGCGTCGATGTGGTCGCGGACGCCTTCGCGGTAGGCGCCGGCGTACTTCTCGGGGACGACCGGGAGCAGCTCCCGGGTCTCCAGATCCTGGAAGTTCGCGGCCTGCGCGAAGGGGAAGTCGATCTCGGCGGGGTCGAGGACGTGGAAGGCCACGACATCGTTCCCCTGGGCCCGGAAGAGCCCCAGCGCAGAGGTGAGCTCCTCGGCGTCGTGATAGAAGTCCGACACGAACACCAGGATGCCGCGGCGCCGGAAGGTGTTGGCGACGCGGGCCAGCGGCCGGTTCCAGGCGCCTTCGCGATGCGGCTTCACGCGCGCGATCGCGTGCAGGACCTTTTCGAGGTGGGCCGCCGACGGGCGCACGTGCTCGACCACGTCGGAGTCAAAGGCGTAGAGACCCACGCGGTCCTTCTGGCCGGCGGAGAAGTACGCCAGGCTCGCGGTGAGAAACCGGCCGTAGTCGAGCTTGGTGACCTCGCCCGAGCCGTACCCCATCGAAGCCGACACGTCGAGCAGAAACGCCGCGTCCGCGTTGGTCTCGGCCTCGAACTGCTTGATGTAGAAGCGGTCGGTGCGCGCGAAGAGCCGCCAGTCGATCCGGCGGATGTCGTCGCCGGGCATGTACTGGCGGTGCTCGGCGAAGTCCATGCTCACGCCCAGGTAGGGGGAGCGGTGGATCCCCTGCAGGAAGCCGTCCACGACTGTGCGCGCGAGCAATTGCAGGTTGTCGATCCGCGCCAGGACGGAGGGATCGAGGAACGCGGTGCGCGGTGAGGATGAGGGCTTGGCCACAGAGGCGCCCTACATCCCCGACTTCGGCAACGGGACGGCCTCCAGGAGCATTTCGATCAGCTCGTCCGTTGTGCGCCCCTCCGACTCGGCGTGGAAGTTGGTGATGATGCGGTGCCGCATCACCGGCAGCGCCAGCGAGCGGATGTCGTCGAAGCTCACGGTCAGGCGGCCCTGGGTGAGGGCGCGGGCCTTCCCGCCGAGGATCAGGTACTGGGCGGCGCGGACGCTGGCCCCGTAGCTGATCCACTTCTTCACGAAGTCGTGGCTGCCGTTCGGGCTCGGCCGGCTGGCGCGCACCAGGTTGACGGCGTAGCGCATCACGGGCTCGGAGACCGGCACGCGCCGCACCAGGTCCTGAAACGCGATCATGTCCTCCTGCGACACGACGGCGCCGAGTTCCGGCTCCACCTCATCGGTCGTCTCCCGCACGACCTGCATCTCCTCGTCCTCCTCCAGGTGCTCCATGACGATGTGGAACATGAAGCGGTCCAGCTGCGCCTCCGGGAGCGGGTACGTTCCCTCCAGCTCGATCGGGTTCTGGGTCGCGAAGACGTAGAAGGGCGGGTCGAGGATGTAGGTGTTCGCCTGCACGGTGACCCTGTGCTCCTGCATCGCCTCGAGGAGGGCGGCCTGTGTCTTCGGTGGGGTGCGGTTGATCTCGTCCGCGAGCACCACGTTCGCGAAGATCGGCCCCGGCGCGAACTCCAGCCCGCGCGTACCGTCCTCGCGCTGCTGAATGATATCGGTGCCCGTGATGTCGGAAGGCATCAGGTCCGGTGTGAACTGGATGCGCGAGAACTTGAGGTCGAGCACCTGCGCGATGGAGTGGATGAGCAGGGTCTTGGCCAGGCCGGGCACGCCGACCAGAAGGCTGTTGCCGCCCACGAGCAGGGTCAGGAGAACATGTTCGACGGCCTCCTCCTGTCCGACGATGATCTTGCGCACCTCGGAGAGGATCTTCTCGCGTCCCTCCTGGATGCGCTTGGCGAGGGCCACGTCGGCCATGGGTTCGGCTGCTGGGGGGGTCAGGGTCTCTGTCGGCAAGGGGTCCACCTCGGAAGGCTGTCGGTTGAGCGCATGTGTGAATGTGGAGGGCACCGCGCGGCCGCAGGGTTGCCACGGCGGCTTCGCGGGACCGCTATCGGTTCATCGCATAGATCACGTAATTGACACCGAACTTGTAGGCTTCGTTAGATAGCTCGATCGGAACGTAGCCCCGGTCGGAGTACTCCCAGTAGTCGCCGATGTCGTTGTTGAAGTTCGCGATGACCATCAGGCGACCGGTCGGATCGTTGTCCTCGTGGAGGCCCAGGAAGACGGGAACGTACTGTTGGAAGGTCGGCGGCGGCAGGTCCAGCGTCTCGATCTCGAAGAAGGAATCGAAGATGGGCTCGTCGATGTCCAGCTCCCGAAACCGGTGGCCGGGGACGATCAGCTGGAAGACCTCCTCCACGACGCGCCACTCGTAGTCGCTGCGGAAGTCGTCGAGGATCAGGAAGCCGCCCTTGAGGAGGTAGTCGGAGAGATTGTCGATCTCCTGCTGCGACGGCGCCCACTCCCCCGGTTCGGAGACGTACGCGATGGGGTACCGGTGGAGCTCCGGGTCGGCGGCGTCGATCACGCTGGTGCCGTTCATGTTGACGTCGATCAGCGATATTTCGTCCAGAATCCTGATGAAATTCTCGTCGGCGTCGGGGTAGTCGTGCGCCCAGCCGGGTCCGCGTCCGCGCCCGAAGCCGCGGCCGAAGCCCCCGCCCCGGGAGTTGAAGCGCACCCGCACGAAGGTGAAGGTGCCGTCGTACGGGACGGTTGGCAGGTCCTGGAGGGCTGTCGTTGAAGTGGGCGCAGGGATGGGCCCGGCAAGGGCGGGATCCCGTCCCGTCCGGGTGAGGTCGGCGAGCGCAGCGTCCCGGGACGGAAGGCCGCCGATCGCGAGCGCTGCTGCCGACGCTGTCAGGACCAGGGCGGTGAGGGCCGCGCGGCCCGGTGTGAAGCGCCGGACGAAGTCGCGCCGGGTCGATGCATCGGTGCGCGCCATTCGAAGTCTCACCTGTCCGGCCCTCCGCGCCGCAGCTCGAGCAGGAGGTCGAGGGCCTCTTCGTAGTTGGGCGCGAGTTCGAGTGCCGCGAGGACCGCGCGGCGCGCCCCGGAAGCGTCGCCGGTCAGGTGCAGCACGCGCGCCAGCTGATAGTGGGCGGTGGCGAGGTCCACGGGGCCGAGCGCGACGACGCCGCGGCGTGCGGTGACCGCGCCCTGAAGGTCGTCGGCGGACTCCATGAGGGCCGCAAGGCGCTCGTGGTCCTCGATCTCGTAGGGATGGATGTGGGCGAGGTGGCGCAGGGTCTCCGCCGCGTCGGCGTCGTCCCCCGTGGTGGCGAGGAGTTCGCCGAGGGCGACGCGGCCGTCGTAGTGGCTCTCGTTGAGGCGCAGCAGCTCCCGGTAGTGGGAGATGGCCGCCGCCGTGTCGCCCTGTTGGTCCCGTATCCGGCCGAGGAACCAGTGGGCGCCGTCCGCGCCGCCGTATTGGGGGAAGAGGTCGAGCGCGGCTTCCAGGTGGGCCGCGGCCTCAGTCAGCCGCCCCTCCGCGAAGAGGACCTGTCCGACCGCCATGCGGGCCACGAAGTTGCGCGGGTTCGTCGCCGCCGCGGCCTGCAGTTCGGGCAACCCGGGCAGCGCGCCCATCTCCGGCATCTCCCCCTCGACCGAGGACAGCGCCGCAGCGAAGCGGTCCTTCAGGAAGTCCTCGAAGTCCTTGTCGAAGTCCTCCAGCCGCACCCCCAGCGCACGGGAGAACGCGTCCTCGTTGGTCGCGCCGTCCCGGTAGGCGGCGAGCATCTCCACGATCGCCGGGAACCCGTGGCGCTCCTCGATCAGTTCGAAGACCAGCGACGACTGATAGTAGCTCTGCACCACTTCGCCGGGATGGCGCGGGCTCGAGAACCCGCGGTCCAGCTCGCTGACCGGACGCATGTCTCCGGATGCGAGCGCGCGGATGAAGCCGACGCTGGCCTGGTGTCCCCACCCGGGATCCCCCTTGCGCTGCTCATGCACGGCCAGCCCTTCGGAGAACCAGCGCGGCACTTCGTTGTCGGAGGCCGCCAGGTGGAAGGAGTGGGCGATTTCGTGCCACAGCGTCGACGCCCAGTTGAAGTCGCCCCGGTCCCGCGCGGCAGGCGAGTCGATGGCGAGCGCGGGCCCGAAGCTGACGCCGAGCGCGCCGATCCCCACCAGCCCGACCGTCCGCACGGAGAAGTCGGCGTGGCTGGGGTAGACCTCCACCCGGATCGGGCTGGCGGGCGTCACGCCGTAGCGCCGGGACATCTCCTCCCAGGCGCGCTCTGCCACCGGCACCATGTAGGGTTCGAGCAGATCCGCCTCCGACTCGTGCAGCACAAGCTGGAAGTGCGGCGTCTCGACGATCCGGTACTCCGGGAACTTGTCGAGCAGGTCCAGCGTGTTCTTGAACCAGAGGTTGAAGGGATCGCCCTCGAATGCCTTCTCCAGGTTCACCCGTCCTTCGTCGACCTGGCCCAGCCTGACCTGGTTCAGCCCCATCAGACCCCACGCGGTCCAGCTGCCGGGATCGGCTTCGGTCGCCTCCTGGGCGAAGGACAGCGCGTCGCGGTACTTGCGGTGGTCGGCGACCAGATCGGAAACGACGAGAAGCGACGGCGCGGGCGTTGGCGTGAGGCGGCGCACCTCGTCCATGACGGCGCGGTGGCCGTCCGCGTCGCGCGACAGGTGGAGGATCGCGGCGTGGGTGCCGAGCGCTTCCAGGTCGGCAGGGTTCACTTCGAGTGCGCGTTCGATCTCCTCCAGCGCGGCCGCGCGGTCGCCGTGCATGAGGCGCAGGCGGGCCAGGAGGGTGCGCGCGGCCGCGAAGTCCGGGTTCGCATCCAGTGCGGCCTCCAGGAGGGCTTCCGGTTCGCCGCCGCCCTCGAGCCGGGCGACGCGGGCCAGGCCGAAGAGCGCGCCCGCGTGGGCCGGGTTCTCCTCCAGGATCATCCCGAAGGCCGCCGCGGCCTCGCGGGCGTCGTAGCGCTGCAGGAAAAGTTCCCCGATCGCGAGCTGGGTGGAGTGGTCGAGCGGCCCGGCGGCCCCCGCTTCGTCGAGCGCCATCAGGGCGTCGTGTGCGTACTCGTAGTGCCAGCGGGAGAGTTCGAACATCGCCCGGCCCACCGCCGTGAGTTCGGCCGCGCTGAGGTCGGACCGGCTGTTGTAGAAGTCGATGAAGCCGTCGAAGATGGCGCGGGCCGCGTCGCGGTCGCCGTAGCGGTATTCGAGGATTCCCAGTTCGACCCCCCCCCCCGCCCCCCCCTCGCGCGCCCCCGCCTCCAG
>JAPOOQ010000475.1 GCA_026713345.1 Gemmatimonadota bacterium
CGTCCGGGTGGTGATGCGCTTCGCGTCAGATGTGAACGAGTTGCTGATCAGCGGCGGACTGCGGAACGGGCAGGCGCTGGCGAACGCCCCGGCGGGCGTCGACGTCACCCTGGGCGACGGACACATCGTGCTGTTCTCCTTCAACCCGTTCTGGCGCTCGCACACCCACGGATCGTACGCGCTCCTCTTCAACACCTTCATCCACTTCGAAGCGCTGTCGGCGGACCCGGAGGAGATGGTGGCGGAGGAGGAGGGAGGGTCGTCGACCCGGTAGCACGGCGCCGTCACTCTCGGAGCATCTCCCAATCTTCCTCGGGAATCGTTGGCCCTGAGATGTCGCCGTGAATGGCGACCGTGCCTTTCAGTTCCGCTTGCGGATGCTGCACGTCGGTGCTCACGTCAATCACGAGCACACTGATCTTGTGGCGATAGGGGCCGGTGAGTTGCTGCTTGAGGCGGGCACATAGCTCTTCCGGGGTCTTGGGGCGCCGGCCGGTGGGTGGCACCGGCGTCTTGCCCTGCCCGAACCACAGCACGAGGAAGATCCCGAAGCCGGAGGACTCGGGAGCGGTGGTGTACTTCGGCACGAGTTGATTCGCAACAGCCCTCCAGAGCTTTGTATTGGAGTCCTTCTTGATTTCGACGGGGATCGCGTGGCCGTTGAAGAAGACTCGGATGTCCGATTTGTTGCCTCGAGAGTAGACCGCTTCGCGCTGGGCGTCCATCCCCCTCGGCAAGAGTTTCTTCAGGTCGGAGAGGAGTGCATCGCGGCAGGATTCTTCGCGGCGGGAGCCCAAGAGCCGACGCCGCTCGTCCTCGCGCCAGTATTGCCGCCAGTCGTCAGTGGTGCCGTGACGGATCTCGGTAGCCAGGAACTCCAGCTTGTCTGCCACCAGCGCGGCCAGGTCGGCGGGATTGGCGGGCGCCTTGTTCGACAGGGTCTTCTGAACCGAATCCAGATCCGGCACCGTGAAGGTGGCGTCGCGCCGTGCCAGTACCTGCTCGTCCCGCTTGCCCTTGAGTATGAAATGCCACGGCTCAAGAGCCGGATCGCCAGCGAGCGAATGGAGCGCTTCGGACGCTTCGCGGTTCGTGCGCGAAGCCAGGGTGGTCGCCCAGGACGAGATGAGGCCTTTCATCTTCATGCGGTCCTCGTCAACGATCTCGGCCCTCCGGAATCCTTCCGGCCTCCATGGCGAATACCGACTCCCCAGAAGCCGGATCATCGTCGCGAGTTCACCAGTGCCCCACGGCATCGGAAGTAGGTCCATCTCGGTGGGAGCCAGCAGGCGTACGATCTCTCGTGATCGTGCCTCCTCGCCATCCTCCAGGAACGCCGCAACCTGCGGTGCATAGCGCACGGGCGAGAGCAGGAGCCCCGTTGCAAGCCAGAGCGCCCGCTGCGATACATCAAGATCGTGCTTGGCGGCCCGCTGGTTGACGAACGCCTCTAACCCGTCGGCGCGCCACTTCAGGGCTGCCAGCAGCACCGCGTGCAGCGCCGATATCTGCGGTTCGGTACACCGGGTGGGAAAGGCGCGCAACAGCGGCACGGCAACCAGTCGCGCGACATCGCGGTAGGAAGCGTTGCGTGCAAGGTCCCAGAGATAGAGACAGTCGCGCCGTCTCCGCACTCGCGACCGTGTCACCTTCAAGAGTGCGTCCGAAATCGGCCCGGGTTGGTTTTCCAGGGCCCACCGGTACCAGGCCGGGTGTCCCGGCACATTGAGCGGCGTGAGGTAGTAGAAGGCTGCGGCTCTCGCGATTTCCGCCTGACTCCGGGATTTCACCAGATCCGGATCGGCATCAAGACCCGCGAGGATCGGGAGAGCATAGCGCGACACCTGCTTCTGCTCATTCAACCGGATGACTTCCCGCAGGGTAGGAAGGTCGTCGCGGTCGGCTACGCGGCGGAAACCCTCGATGGCCGCGTCCGCCAGATCCGGATGTCCCTGGAGGAGCTCCATTACCCGCTGCCGAGGGGTCGCGTCTCGCTGTTCGAGAAAGAAGTCGTGATAGGCGATGGCGATGCGATGGAGCAGTCCCGGAGGGCATCGGCCTTTCTGTAATGCCGTAGCATGCTTCCGTACATGAGTTATAAACTCTTCTTGCTCCCGTCGGCGCTCCTGCCGGTACTCATTCTCTTCCTTCCGGAATCGCATCTCCGCTTCTCGGGCCTCCGCCTTCTTCTCGCCCTCGAGGAGGCGAGCCACTTCGTCCCGCAGGGTCGGCAGGTCTCGGGTCGCCGCACGCACTGCCTCGATCGACAATCCCGGTTCCGAATCGTCCAGACCCCAAGGGCGGCTCCAGTCCAGCAGGACTCGGGCGACTACGGTATCGATGTCTGCAATCGCGACGGCTTGGTGCAGGCACCACTGCGCGAATTCGTCCGGCGTACCGGCCCCAAAGATCGCCCGTCTGATCTGGAACGCGTGGTAGTGGGCGTCGGCTGACCCGCTACGGCCAGGGCCTTCTCGATCATCGTCCCAATCCTGATCGGCACGGGTCGTGGCGTTGGCGATTCCCACAAGCCTGTGCAAGCCTTCCAGGGCGAGTTCCTTCTGGAGTTCGGGGCGTTCCGCCAGCCATTTGCCCACCTCCAGGTACTCATCTGTCCGGGCCATCGTGGACTCGATCTCCTCGAAGTCGATCAGCTCCAGCCAGTCGCATAGGGTGGAAACCGAAACGTGGTCTCCCGCAGTGTCCAGCGCCCTGCGCACCAGCTTTTGGATCATACGGCACAGCCAGCCATCCCGAAGGTGCTCGCTTAGTGCTCCGCCTTGCTCCCTCACGGACCGCAAGAGGGCGACGAGTTCGCTTCCCCTCGTCCTATTGGGCAGATGGGCGGACCAGAAGAGCCGGTACGCTCCGGAGTAGTCCCAGGACCCGCGCGGGACCAGGTAGTCCCAAATGCACTCCGGACCCAGGTGCACGGGATATAAGTGGCTGAGCATGGTTCCCAACAGGTCCCCATTCCGATCTTCCACTCGCCCGTCCCGGAGATCGTCCAGCAGCTTGATCAGCGTGGACGATGGTTCATCCGTGAGATGGCGCAGCAGCGCTCGCAACGCGGACTCTCGGACCCCAGGGTCCCAGGTGGCGTCCCTGATCACGTGTTGGAGGCTCTTGGGGCACGGCCTGAGCCGGTCTACACGCGACAGTGCGTGAAGGAGCAGGCCGACGACGGGCTGCCTGGCCCTCGACCGGTCGTCGTCCTCCAGATAGCGCGTAAGCAGCGCGACCGAATGCTCGTTGATCAGTGAATCCAACGCGGGCGCGGGCCAACCCCAGGGACGGATCTCGTCGGCTCTCTCCGCGAAGCCGCGCACCAGGCGTTCCATCTGGTCGCTGTGAAAGCCGCTGACGTCACCGTAGAGAGCGACGCCTATCGGATCCGACTCGACAAGAGCCCGTCGCGATGCGGGGTCGAAGGCCGCCAGCCATGCGGCGAGGCCGCGCAACTTCGTAACCACTATGCCGTCATGGCCGGTCATGAGGGCCAGGACCCGGCGGGCGGGCAACCCGGACTCGATGCGGTCGTGAAGGAAGCGCGCGGCAAGGAACTCGGACACTTGGTGGTGTACGGGCAAAAAACGCCCATCGCCACGCCCTTCGAACAGGTTGGACTTCACCGCGCGCACCAGCGCCGGAGCATCGGCTCCGGTGATGTTGTCGGGACCGAAGCAGTCCGCGTCGTCCGGAGGGTCCAGAGAAACGTGGTCCCTGTCCGACAAGAGGATGAAGGCCGACAGTAGCTCCGCTGCGGAGATGATCCGCTCGGCCGACATGTCGGGTGCACTCCGCTGTGCGGCCCGGTGTTGGTCGTTCCATTCCCGCGCCAGCTTTCGGCAGGCGAGGGCGAGTATGCCGCGTCGGTCTTGGGGCCACTCTCCACCCCGCGTCGCCTCGACAAGCAGACCGAGCAAATGCGGATTGTCTAGCAGGCCTTCCAGACCGCGATCACGGGCCTCGACCAGGAAGCCAGCCACGTCCGGTTCTCCGAGATCGACAAGTATCTTGTGAATGTCCTCAGACGTCAGAGGCTCAAGGTAGAGGATCCGCACATCCTCGTATCCCGCTTCCGCGACGATTTCCCGCAGGTCGTTTCGTCCGAGCCAGTCCGCCGCTCGGCATGAGAGCCTGAAGTCGGGTCTGCCCAGCGGCTCAAGTCGTTCGAGGATCTGGTCCAATTGGCGCCGCGGATCGGAACTCCCGGCCCGCACTTCGTCCAGCCCGTCGATGAACAGCGTCTTCTTCTCCCATTCGGACATCCGATCAAGGCTCTTCCGGATGAAACGCCTTGCCGTGATGAACTCGCCGTCGGCGCGTTGCCTACATTCCGTCTCAAGCGCTTTGGTCTTCCCGGCGCCCGGATCGCCAAGCAAGATGTAGGCCCTCCTGGACCGAAAATCGGTCAAGGGCGTGGAGCGACTACGTTTCTTGCCGACCGCCGTCACCGTACGCGAAACGATCAAGCTCACAACGCTTCCTCCAGCCAATAGGACGCAGGCGCCGCCAGGAACTCGTTGATGGGCACAGACCTCTGGTTGCCGAATGCGCCCCGGCCAGCATCGCCTGTTCCGGTGACAAGCAGTGTATCGGCTCGCCGGAACCGTTCGTTGAACGCTCTCAACCCCGGCAGGGAACGCACGCGCGCACTGCTCTTGACTTCGATGCCGAGAACACGAGGCCCCTGCGAGAGAACGAAATCGACTTCGAAGGGATCATCGCGCCAGTAGGAGAGGCGCATCGAGACCTCCAGAGTATTCTGCAGGTGCGCCCCGACTGCGCTCTCGACCAGCCGTCCCCAGAAGGTTCGGTCCGCACGGGCCTGTTCGAGAGAGTACCCTGAAAGCGCCGTCATCAATCCCGTGTTCAGCACGTTGAGCTTGGGGTGGGATTCGGTCCTCCGCACCGCGCTCCCGGAGTACTTCGGCAACTGGGCGACAATGCCGGCGTCGGAGAGCAACTCGAGATAGTGCGCGACCGTTGTCGTGTGCCCAGTGCCGCGCAGCCGTCCCACCAGATGGTCATACCTGACGATCTGCCCCGAATACTCCGGGACCAGGTCCACGAGCTGCCGCATCAGAGACGGTTTGTCTACCCGGGTGAGGGCAAGGATGTCACGTCCGAATACGGGCGCGATGATCGAGTAGGCGACGTACCGGCGCCACTCTCCCAGGTCTCGGATCAGAGGAGCTGCCCCCGGATAGCCGCCGAAGTAGATGTACTCGTCGAGCGTGAAATCGAAGGCGTCGACCATCTCCGACAACGACCAGTGACGAACATCCAGCGGTGTGAACCTGCCGGCGAGACTCTCGCCGCGGCCCGTGAGCAGGGCCCACGGCGCGGATCCCAAAATGATCACCTTCAGTGGACATCCGGTGTCGCGGTCGCTGTCCCAAAGCCCCTTCACCGTACGTGACCACTCCGGGATGTCCTGAATCTCGTCCAGGGCCAGAACGAAGCCGCGGCGCTCTTCCCAGGCCCTCTCCCGAGCCCATTTCCAGACACGGATGAGCCAATCGACGGTGCGGAGCCGCGGATCCGGCGCGACCGCCGATTCCGATGAACGGCCGGACAGGCCGCCCATCGCGTCAGGATCGTCGACCGCGATGCGTTCACCCGGAAGCCCGGCTGCGCGCGCGCCCCGCAACGCCTGCCGAACGATCGTCGTCTTGCCGGATTGGCGAGGACCGGTAATGGCCACAATCCGAGGTGGAAGACCGTCGCCTGTGAGGAGGCGAACGAGTTCGTCGACCTGGGGGCGTTGGAAGACATTCATGATTCATGATAACTCAACTTCATGATCTCTACAATAAGTAATACACCAGTCTGATCTCGCCCGAATCGACTTGCGTCCCCGCCCCCCATCCCGCATTCTGAACCGGGAGCACCGCGACCGAACAGGAGGCCAACAATGCCGCGAAGCCACGGCCTGGACCGCAGAACCTTCCTCAGGGGGGCAGGCTCCAGCGTCCTGCTCGGGACCGCGGGTGTGTCCAGTCTGGCCAGCGCCTCCAGCCTGCTTGGCGCACGGCGCGCGGCTGCCCAGCCCCGCTCCCGCCCCCTCCCCCCCGCCCCCGACGACTACGATTTCGACGAGGTCATCGACCGCACCGGCACGGACAGCGTGCGCTGGGACCGCGCGGTCGCGCAGTACGGCGACGGGATCGTCGCGGGGATGGGCGTCGCGGACATGGACTTCCGCGCGGCGCCCTGCATCACGAACGCGCTCGCCGAGCGGTGCGCCCACGAGAACTGGGGGTACATGCACCGCCCCGCTTCCTACGCCGAGGCGGTCGCGGCCTGGAACCACCGCCGCTACGGCATCGAGATCGACCCCTCGACCCTCGTCTTCACGACCGGCGTGCACCCCGGGATCATCGCGGCGCTGCACACCTTCTCGCCGCCCGGCACGCGCGTCCTCATGACGACGCCCACCTACAACGGGTTCTACAGCGACCTGACGTTCAGCCGCACGGTCGCCGACGACAACCCGATGATCGTCGACGCCGACGGCCGCTACTCGATCGACTTCGACGACTTCGAGCGGCGCGCGCGGCGCTGCAACACCTTCATCCTCTGCAACCCGCAGAACCCGACCGGCAACTGCTGGTCCCCCGAGGACCTGACCCGCATGGGCGAGATCTGCCTCAGGCACCGCTGCGTCGTGCTGGCGGACGAGATCCACTGGGACTTCGTGACCCGGGGCAACATGTACACGCCCTTCGCGACCCTCGACCCCGAGATCGTCGCCAACAGCCTCACCTTCAAGTCGGGGAGCAAGTCCTTCAGCCTCGCGGCGATGAAGGTGGCGTGGTACTACAGCACCAACCCGGACCTGCTCGATCGCGTCAAGGCGAACACCCGCGCCGACCTCAGCACGCTGGGCATGGTGGCGATGCGCGCCGCGCTCAACGAGGGCGAACCCTGGCTCGACGACCTGCTCGTGTACATCGACGCGAACCACGACTTCGCCGAGTCGTACATCCGGAGCAACATCCCGGGGATCCGCCACAGAAAAGGGCAGGGCACCTACCTCGCCTGGCTCGACGTGGCTGCGTTTGCCGAGCGGATCGGGGCCGCCGGAATTGCCGCGCGCGAGAGCGCCGAGGGCACCGCCGAAGTGACCCCCGAGAAGGTCGTGCAGCGGTGGTTCGCGGAGCACGCGGGTGTTTTCCTGAACCCTGGCCCCGGTTACGGTACAGGTGGAGCCGGGCACATGCGCATGAACCTTGCCTCTTCGCGGAAGATCGTGGAGTTGGCGTTGAACAAGATGGCCTCGGCGGTGGCCGAGGCGTAGAGCGGGACAAATCCCCCGTAGGGGAGGAGAATCGAAAATGAAGAGACTGAGCGCGACCTTCTGGAGCACGGCCGCCGCTGCCGCCCTTATCCTCGCTTCCCTGGCTGCGCCGCCCGCGGCCGAGGCTCAGGGCCGGGACGTCGGCGTCATCACCTTCCCGACCTCGGCGACCGGGGAAGCCCAGGACCACTTCCTGCGCGGCGTCGCGATCCTGCACAGCTTCGGCTGGAAGCAGGCCCGCGAGCAGTTCCACGCGGCCCAGGAGGCCGATCCCGACTTCGCGATGGCGTACTGGGGCGAGTCGCTGGCGTACAACCACCCGCTCGTGACCAACATGAACCCGGACGATCCGCGCAAGGCGCTGGAGCGGCTCGGCGCGACCCCCGAGGAACGGCTCGCCAAGGCGCCGACCAAGCGCGAAAAGGGCCTGCTCGGCGCAGTCGAGATCCTCTGGGGCGAGGGCGAGCACCGGGACCGCGCGGTCGGCTACATGGAGGCCATGGCCGATCTGCACGCGACCTACCCCGACGACCATGAAATCGCGGCCTTCTACGCGCTCAGCCTCCTCACCGCCACCCGCGCCACCCGCGACCTGACCGATCGCTGGAACGTCCGCGCGGGCACCATCGCGCTCAAGATCCTGAACGCCAATCCCGTCCACCCCGGCGCCGCCCACTACACCATCC
>JAPOOQ010000476.1 GCA_026713345.1 Gemmatimonadota bacterium
CCCGTCAATCCGAGTAGCCGATCCTTGGCAACAGCCGGAACAGCCACACGCCGGCGCCCGCCGAAATCCCCAACGCCAGCGCCGCCCACAGGAACTGCCCATACAGCAGATACCCCGTCCCGAAGAGCGCCGCGTAGACGAGCACGCACCCCAGGAACCACGCGAGGAAGGACGCGGTGATCGTGCCGGCATCCTTCGACCCGTCGCCGACCCTGACCACCCGCCGCCAGCCCTTACCCATCGGCTGGATCCGGTCATAGAAGGCCTGCAGCGTCTCACGGCCGGCCGGCGGCGTGACCAGCGTCACCGCAACCCACCCCACCGTCGTCACCGCCACTCCGATCACGAGCTGCGTCGACCCCGGCAGCGGCGAGAATCCCAGCAGTGCCTCGTGCGCAAACGCGAAATAGATCGCGACCATGAACGAGATCGTCATTCCGGCGAGTTCGCTCCACACGTTCACCCGGTACCAGAACCAGCGCAGCAGGAAGACCAGCCCCGTCCCGGCCCCGATCTGCAGCAGGATCTGGAACCCCTGTCCCGCGGTATCGAGCTGCAGCGCGACGGCAGCGCCAAGGACCATCAGCCCGACCGTCGACAGCCGGCCCGCCCTCACGAGCTGCCGGTCGGTCGCCCCCTGGTTCACGAAGCGCCGGTAGAAATCGCTCACCACATACGACGACCCCCAGTTGAGCTGAGTGCTGATCGTCGACATGTACGCGGCCGCCAGCGACGCCACCACGAGACCGAGCAGGCCCGCGGGAAGGAACACGAGCATGGCCGGATACGCCAGGTCATTGCCCACCAGCGAGGGGTCGAGGTTCGGGAAGCGGGCCTGGATGTCCGACAGCTGCGGGTAGACCGCCATCGAGCAGAGCGCGACGATGATCCAGGGCCACGGACGCAGCCCGTAGTGCGCGATGTTGAACCACAACGTCGCCTTCATCGCCTCGCGCTCGTTCTTTGCCGCGAGCATCCGCTGGGCGACGTAGCCCCCGCCCCCCGGCTCGGCCCCCGGGTACCACGCGCTCCACCACTGCACCGCGATCGGGATGATGAAGATTCCGGCCGCGACGCTCCAGTCGGAGAAGTCGGGGAAGAAGCGCATCGCCGACTGCAGCTCGGGATTGGAGACCAGGCCGGCGAGCCCCCCGACTTCGGGCTGCTGCAGCGCGAAGTAGGCCGCCGCAATCGACCCGATCATCGCGACGACGAAGAGGATCAGGTCCGTCACGACGACCCCCCAGAGCCCGGACAGTGCCGAATAGACTACGGTGACCGACCCGGCGATCAGCACGGTGGTCAGCGGGTCGAGGCCGAGGAGAACGCCGCCGATCTTGGTCGCCGCCAGCGTGACGGTGGCGATGATCATCACGTTGTAGAAGACGCCGAGGTAGATCGCGCGGAAGCCCCGCAGGAAGGCCGCAGCCCGTCCCGCATAGCGCAATTCGTAGAACTCGATGTCGGTGAGCGCGCCCGACCGGCGCCACAGGCGCGCGTAGAAGAAGACCGTGCACATCCCGGTGATCAGGAAGGCCCACCAGGACCAGTTCTGCGCGACCCCCCCGGTGCGCACGAAGTCGGTGACCAGGTTGGGCGTGTCGGTCGAGAAGGTCGTCGCAACCATCGACGTGCCCAGCAGCCACCACGGCAACTTGCGCCCCGAGAGGAAGAACTCGTCGGCGCCCGAGCCCGCGCGCCGGGCAAAGCGGAGACCGATGGCGAGGGCCGTGAGGCCGTAGAGGGTAATGACGAGCCAGTCGAGGGTGCTGAGTTGCATCGGCTTCAATCACGGGGCAAGGGGACAGGCGGCGCGTCCCAAAGTTGCATGGGATAGACCTTCGAGTCTACCAGCTTCCGCAGGGATTCGGCCACTCCCGAGTGGTCGCCGGGGAAAGTGACGCCGAGCCAGAGGGCGTCGGTGGGGAGCACGGTACAGTGCGCGCGGCCGGTTGCGATCAGCTCGTTCATCGCCTCCGAGAGGTAGAACTCGCGGTCGAGGCCGGGGCCGGAGGCCAGGAATCGGGTGAAGAGGTCGCGGAGGCGGGGCAGGATTCCGGGCGCGAAGCCCCACAGGTTGGTGCAGACGGGCGTGCGCGCGGGTACGTCGATGGGTTGGCCGGCGACATCGTGGCCGCGGACGCGGTAGGCGGCCCGGTCGTCGGGCCGGCTGCCCGCCTGGTCGCGCACCCGGCGCAGCTCCAGCCCCTCGGTCAGCCGCAGGAGCGTGCCGGCGGCGTCGATCTCGCAGATCCCGCGCGAGACGCCGCCGCTGTCGGAGAGGGTGGCTTCGAGGGGGTAGCCGATGGTGAAGGCGTGCGTGGGCGATCGGGAGGGCGCACCGAATGTAGTGTTCGCTTTACGAAGTGTAAGGTTGGCATTACACATGGCGTCGGCAAGGGCCGCATATGCCTCGCGTCCGTAGAAGTCGTCGGCGTTGCAGACCGCGAAGGGGCCTTCGAGCTGCTCGGCAGCGGTGAGCACCGCGTGGCCCGTGCCCCAGGGGCGGGTGCGGCCGGGGGGTGGGTCGTCCACCA
>JAPOOQ010000477.1 GCA_026713345.1 Gemmatimonadota bacterium
GCCGTCCGCCCGCGACGGGCCGGGCGCCCACCGCCGCGCGAAGGGCGCTGTCCCAGAGCACGATGGCCGGTTCGCCCCCGTATTCGAATTCGCCGACCCAGCGTTCGCCGCGCACAGCCATCCAATCGAAGGGAAAGGCCAGGGGCGGATGGCTCTCGTCGCCGGGGAAGCCCAGAACCCGCTCCTTGGGTGCCCTGCGTTCATCGGCCCGTGGAATGGGAAACCCCAGGTAACTAGGGTTGTCCGGGAATTCGTAGTTGCCTCCGTACGGGTTGACGCGGTACAGCTCGGCCCGCCCCGCGTCGACTCCCACGACCATCGAGCGGGGAAAGAGCGCCTGGAAGCCACCCCAGGACATCTCGACCACCGGGCGGCGGACGAGCCGCTCGCCCTGGCGCGGCCCGCACTCGGCAACCCCGGCCATCTGCGGCCACAACGAGTCGTCCGCGGCCCTGTCGTACATGATCAGATTGGCCTGGTAGAGCAGCCCCGAAACCCCGAATTCGACGCCTCCGAGCGGCGTTCTGTCGAAGGCCAGCGCAGAACCGGTCAGAGGACAGTAGGTGACCGCGATCTGCTCGCTACCCCGGTTCAGATTCACGATCTCGTGGCGATACATCACCTTGTGCGGAATGGCCAGCCACTCCCCTCCGACCTCGACCCCGATCACCCTGTCGAAGTCGGCAAGGTAGAGGTACATCGCCGTGTCCTCCTGTGCCACGAAGCCTGGATCGGTGAGCGCGGGGATGCCATCGCGGCCGACGCCTCCGTCGGCCAGGAATACCGGATCGAGCATCCCGCACTCAAGTCGCTGCGACCCGGGTCCGGTGAATTCAACGCTGGAACATGCTGCCGAGGACGCCGCGACGACGACCGCCAGCGCGGCGTTCCGGCCGTATCTTTTCACTGACAGTTTTCCCGACAACTCCACCACCTTTTTCGGACCGAGGGCCAATGAGCAGGACCGCAGACGACCTCCGGCGCAATCTGCGCCGAATCGACGGACGGGGATACCCCGCGTACCGGGACCTCAAGGGCACCTGGCAGCTGCCACAGTTCAAGTTGATGGTTCGGCACGTTCAGGGCGACCCCTTCGCGGCTCCCTCCCGGGTCGCGGCCGTCCTGGAGCCCGCTCGCGCGGGCTTCCCCGCGGCCACCATCGCCACCGCCTCGCGCCGGACCGGCCTCTCCTGTCTCCTCGCCCGCACCTTCGCGGCGCGCGCGCGCAATGCACGTCCGGGCCGGGCGGGAAGCGGCAGGAGCGGGGAGGTCGCCATGACGGATCCCGGCCAGGTCGTCCTTTCCAACACGGCAGTGATCCTCGGCCCGGAAGGCACCGTCGAGGCCCGCTTCACCGTCGGCCTCCCCGCCGCCGGACGCCGCGTCCTGGGGCGCCAGGCGGAGAAGCTGCTCCTGGAGACGCTCCCCGGCCTGGTGTCCGCCACGCTCATGCACGCGGCACACGACCCCGCGGAAGTCCACCGCCACGCCGAAGTCAACGAGGACGCCGACCACCTCCGCTCTCAACTGGCCGACCGGGGCCTGGTCGCCTTCATCGCCGACGGCGCGCTTCTTCCCCGCCGCAGCGGCATCGACGACCGCCCGATGGACCGCGGCCGGGCCACGCTCTTCACCTCGCCGCCCAGTCTGCAGGTCACTCTGGAGCGGCTCAACGGTCCCCCCCTGGCCGGGATGGGGATCCCGCGGGGCGTCACCCTCCTGGTCGGCGGGGGGTATCATGGCAAGTCCACGGTACTCGACGCGGTGGCGCGGGGCGTCTACAACCACCGTCCCGGCGACGGGCGCGAGTGCGTGGTGACGGATCCCAGCGCCGCCAAGGTCCAGGCAGAGGACGGCCGCTCCGTCGCGGGCGTGGACATCTCGCCCTTCATCGGCGCGCTCCCGGGCGGACAGGACACGACCCGCTTCTCCACGCCGAACGCGTCGGGCTCAACCAGCCAGGCGGCCGCGATCATCGAGGCACTCGAGGCGGGGACCCGCCTGCTGCTCATCGACGAGGACACCGCCGCCACCAACTTCATGATCCGCGACCGGCGCATGCAGGCGCTGGTGCGGGGCGACGACGAGCCGATCACCCCCTTCATCGACCGGGTGCGCAGCCTGAGCGAGGATGCCGGGGTGAGCACCCTGCTGGTGATCGGCGGGTCGGGCGACTACCTGGACGTGGCCGACCGCGTGCTGGCCATGATTCGCTACCGCCCCCGCGACCTCACCGACAAGGCGCGCGTCGTCGCGGCCGACCATCCGACCGGGCGGCTGGCTGCGGAGGCGGAGGCACGGTGGCCGCTCCGCCACCGCGTCCCCGAGCCGGGCTCGGTGCGGCCGGGACGGGGCCGGCACCGGCGTCACATCAAGGTGCAGGGCCGCACAGCGGTCGCGTTCGGCGATGACCGCATCGAGCTGGCGGGCGTGTCGCAGATCGTGTCCTGGGCGCAGACCCGGGCGATCGCGCTGGCCGTGGCACATGCGCGCTCGCACATGGGCGACCAGGTGGCCATGGAGGACGTGCTGGCCGCCCTTGAAGCCGAACTGGCGCGCCACGGCCTCGATGTCCTCGACTCCGGCAGGCCGGGCGACCTCGCCCTGCCCCGCATGCAGGAGGTCGGCGCCGCGATCTCGCGGCTCAGGTCGCTTCGGGTCGCGAGAGCGTAGCTCGCAGCCACAACACCATGCGCGGCCTGACGAGCCGCGGTCACGGCTGGCGGAATGGACCGAGGGACGCTAGGACCCCACTTGCACGTGGCCCGCTTCCGCCAACAGCTCGCGCAGACGCTCCTCGCGTTCCGGAAGGGTGGTCCTGGCGATCTTTCGCGCCAGTCCGATGCGTTCTTCGTCCGAAATGTTGTCCAGAACCGATATCGGTGTGCCATAGCGCAACAGAATCCGCTTGGCGTCGACGGCTACCGTGTCGCTCAACTTGCCTCCTTGACCAGATTCGTCCCGGGCGGCGCTGTCCCTGCCGCTTCCGCCCCCTCATCCTCCGCGCTGCCGGACCATGCCGACAAAACGGGGCCGAAATATCGCGGAATTCGGGATGTTCTTCCATTATCTTCCCATCATGAAAGACACCGGACTGTCGCGGTCTGCTGAGGACTACCTCAAGGCGGTCTACTCTCTCAACGAGCGGGGCGAGGCCGCCGGGACCAACGAACTCGCGCGCGCCCTCGAGGTGCAGCCCGGTTCCGTGAGCGGGATGATCCGCCGCCTCGCCGGGGACGGACTGCTCGAGCACGAGCCCTACCGGGGCGTCCGCCTCACTGCGGCGGGAAGCCGCGAAGCACTGAAGATCCTGCGCCGCCACCGCATCATCGAGTCATTCCTGGTCCGCCGCCTGGGCTACGCCTGGGAGGATGTGCACGCCGAGGCCGAGCGTCTGGAGCACGCCGCATCCGACCGCCTGATCGACCGCATGGCGGAAGCGATGGGCAACCCCACTACCGATCCCCACGGTGCGCCGATCCCCAACCGCGACGGGAAGATCGCTCCCACCCCCTGGCCGCGGCTCGACGAGGTGGAGGCCGGGACACGAGTGACCGTGCAGGCGGTCTCGGACGAGGACCCGGAGCACCTCCGCTACTTCAAGGCGGTGAGCGTCGTCCCGGGGGCGCAGGCGCTGGTGAAGCGCAGCGGGACGGACGGCGGCCCGGTCACCCTGATTGTGGACGGCGCGTCGGAGCCGCTTTTGCTGCGCCCGGCGGTGGCGCGCCGCGTGGCCGTTACCGAAATGTAAAGCGGACACGACATAATGTCATGCCGACTTTACCGTTCTAGCCCGATGGCCCGCACAGAGGCGGCATCCCATCGCCGTCGGGCTCGGCCATGACGTTCAGCACCCGCTGGGTCGCGGTCCCGAAGAAGCCCGTCCCGTCCCCGAAAACCGAAGGGATGCGGATGATCCCCGAAGGGTTGAAGTTCCCGCCCCGGGCCCAGTTCACCCAGTTCCGGTCGGTGGCGGCAAACGCGACCTCCGCCCGGCTGCCGCCGGGGAGGCCGTCGTCGAGGATGCGGAGCAGGTCGGTGTCGGCCTCGTCCCCGAAGTCGAAGAGACCGTATTCCCCCGGGAAGAGGACATCGGTGTCCTTCTCGCCGATCGCGAATCCGGTCAGGTACAGGGAATCGGGTGCGTTCACGTCGCGTCCGGCGAGGGCTTCCGGCAGTCCCTCGATCCACGCGTCGGACAGGTACGACCAGGTTCCCGCCGCCTCGGTCCACCTGAACCGGTAGTTGGTGTCCGGCTCCAGGCGACACTGTCCCCCTTCCCGGGTGAGCCCGACGAAGCTGAAGGCGTCGGGTATCTGGCTGGCTCCGCTCAGGGTGCGGCCGTCCGCAAGAACCACCTCGAGCTCGACGATCTCCCGGGGAGCAAAGGGCGAGGGCGAGACGCTGGCCGCATAGCATGAACCGACATCCATGTTCGGCTCGTTTTCGTTGTACGTGAGGCAGGCGCCGCCGCTGTCCGCCACCGCGAGTTGCACGACCGCACCCGACGGCCCCGACACGCGGACCGAGGCCCCCTCCACCTCGTCGGCGCGGTCGGCGCTCAGGGTGCGGTGCAGGTAGGCGTACACAAAGAGCCCGGTCGTCCCATCGTCTTCGAGGTTCACGGTCAACTGCGATTCGACGATGACCACGTCTTCCGATTCCGCCACCGTCACCTCGGTCAGCGCACATCCGCCGAGCAGTCCGGCGGCCGCGGCGATCACCGCGAGCGCAACAGCATCGAACCGGCGCACCATCAGAACGAGACCTCGAAGCCGATCGTGGGCAGGAAGGGGATCATCGACACGCCCTGTCGCTTCGGTGGCGAGGCCTGGTAGTCGAAGAAGTAGAAGAGCACGTTCTTTTGGTTGTAGACGTTGATGACGCTGAGGTACGGCGTCATCGTGCCCCAGCTCCTTGTGATCGTCTTGCGGAGCGAAAGATCCAGCCGGTGCCTGGGCGGATACCGCGAGCCGTTGCGCGGTCCCAGCACCACGGCGTCTCCGTCATCGGCGTCCAGGACCCCCGTCACGAACTGGGTGCGATAGATGTGGAAGGTGCCGAGCGGCCTGGTGTACGGCAGGCCGGACCCGAAGTTGGCTCTGACTCCCGCCTCCAGCCCCCACCAGTCGAGCGGGCGGCGCAGGACGAGATCGATCTCGAAACGGCGGTCGAACACGGGCGGGTAGGTGATCCACGGTTGCGGCTCGATCCCGACACGCGTGTCCGGAAAGGACCGGTCGGTCTTCAGGAAGGACACCGAGAGCCAGCCGGTCGTCGTGCCGCGATCCCGCTTCAGGTAGAAGTCCACTCCGTATGCCGTGCCCTCACCCGCCACCAGCGCGTCGCTGTCGTCGTTGGGGTCATCGGCCGCGTTCAGCGAGGCCACCCCGTCAAAGGTGCGGTAGTAGGCTTCGAGCGAGGCGAACCAGCTGTCGTCGTCGCCGAAGAAGCTCTCGGCCCCGACCTGCACCTGGTCGGACACCACCCGTGGGGCCTCCTCGCCCGCCAGCACCCAGGTGTCGAGTCCAAAGGGAAACTCCTCGTCCCGCGTGGAGTGGATGAATTGGCTGTACCGGCCGGCCGCCAGGCGCACCGCCGAACTCCTGCCGCGCAGGAAGCGTCTGACAGCGAAGCGCGGCGACAACGTCGCTTGAGTCTCGCCCGCGTTCGGTCGCCAGTAGTCTGCGCGGACGCCGCCCTCCACCAGCCAGTCGGGAGTGGGGTCCCAGTGTACCTGGCTGTACGCCGCGACTTCGACGCCGCTCCCCTTCTGGTCCAGAAAGGTGGCGCCACCCCCCAACAGGCCGTTGTCATACGCGACCCGGTTCACGGCCACGCCGGATTTCCATCGCGTCGCCCACGACGGGTAGTGCTCAATGTCGGCGCCGATTGTCGCCTGCTCAACCCCGGTCCGGAACTCGGTGTCGACCTCCGGGAACCCGAGGTCGGACCTGAAACGGGAAAATGACGTGCGGACCGCCAGCGACGTGCCGCCCTCCATGGACTGCGTCCACGATCCTCCGATCGCGTCGTTCCCCCACCACCACCGGATCGGAATGGGCGTGTCGGAGATGCCCGAGAGGTCCACGATGTCCCGCCCGGTGTAGCCGACGAACCGCAGCCGGCTTCCGCCCTCCGTCCAGGCTTCGAAGACTCCCTGAAGGTCCGTCAGATGGTACGGAAATTCGGCCACGGGCTTGATGAGCACGTCCAGATAGGAACGCCGCGCCGACACCCTCGCTCGCGTCGCGGTGAAGCCCATCTTTTCCGCCGCTCCCTGCGGAAGCTGTCCCTTCACGGCCACGCGGGTTGCCAGCACGCTGACACCCGCATCGACCCCGAAATCACCGTCTCCGGGGTCGCTCGCTACGGTAAGCACCGACGAGACCCGTCCGCCGTATTCAGCCGGGAATCCCCCCGACTGGAGTTCGACCCGTTCGATCATGTCCGCGTTGAAGACGGAGAAGATGTTGCCCAGGTGAAACGGACTGAAGATCGGCACCTCGTCGAGGAGGATGAGGTTCTGGTCCGCCGATCCGCCCCGGACGTTGAAGGACGCGGAGAAATCGGACACGCTCGTCACCCCCGGAAGCACCTCGATGGCCCGCAGCGGATCCGACTCGGCGATCACGGGAATCGACTTGAGAGCGGCGGATTCAATCTCTTGGACGGTGACCCCCGCCGACTCCTCGAAGCGGGTCCGGGCGCGGCTGCGGTCGGCCTCCACCGTGAGGCCCTCGACCGCGATCGGAGCAATGGCCAACGCGATGTCGACCCGCTGAGTCGCCCCCACGGCCACGTTCAACTCCTCACGGTAGTCCCCGAAACCGAAAAGGGTCACGGTGAGCACATGGTCGCCGGCCGCCACGTTCCGGAAAGCGAAGAACCCGAGCGCGTTGGTCAGGGTGAATTCCTCCTGCGTGGAATCCGCGACGGGATAGAGCCGCGCGAGCGCGCCCTCGATCGGACGACCGTCCTCGGTGCGGACGCGGCCACCGACCAAGGCGGTCTGGGCCGACGCGACCACCGGGAGGAGGAGAGAAAGGAGAAGGAGCAGGGTCGGCCCGCCGGAACGCCAGGACCGCAGCACCCGGGTCAACCCCGGTTGAGAGAATGTTGTGGACACCGAATCCATGACCCTCCGCAGCAGTGCTCGAGGGGTTGGGCGCCTGGCCTCCACGCGTTCAACGGCCTTGGCCCGGACCCCCACGTCCTCCATTCTAGTCGGACTCCGTATGTATAACGTAAATTTCCTCCCGGATGTTCCCACTGTCACCCGACGCCGTTCTCAGCCGCCTGGCTCCACTTGCGCGCACACCTCTGGCAACCCTGCCGACGCCCCTGCTGCCCGCGCCCGCGCTCGCCGCCTCCCTTCGCGGCGACATCGACATCTCGATCAAGGCCGACGCCTGGACGGGGCTGGGGCTGGGCGGCAACAAGGTGCGGAAGCTCGAATACGAGCTGGATCCGGCGCGGTTGCGCGGCGCGACCGATCTGGTCACCGCGGGCGGCCCGCACTCCAATCACTGCCGGGTGACGGCGGCCGCGGCCGCGCGGCTGGGGCTCGGGTGCACCCTGGCGGTCAACGGCGAGCCCGGGGACGCGGGGCGCGGGAACGCGCTGCTGCACAGGCTTCTGGGTGCCCGGATCGTGACGGTTGCCGACCGGGCGGCGCGAGAAGCCGCGATGACGGAGGAGGCGAGCCGGATCGCGGGCATGGGTGGGAAGGCGTTGGTCGTGGCGGTGGGGGCCTCCACGCCGCGCGGTGCCCTCGGGTACGTGCGCGCGGCGGCGGAAATGCGGGAGCAGGTCAGCGCCGGTGACTGCCCGGCCCCCCGGAGGAATCCGCCGGCCATCCGCGGCGCGCCCGATGATTCCGGCGCACGCAGCGAAGCGCCCGTCTGGATCTTCACCTCGTCCTCTTCGGGAGGCACCCTGGCCGGCCTCATGCTCGGCTGCGCGCTCATGGGGTGGCGGGCGCAGCTGGTCGGTGTCAGTCCCGATGACCCGGCCGCGAAGATTCGCGCTGCCGCGACCGAAATCGCACTGGGGGCGGCCGCCCTCCTCCCCCACCCCCCGCGCGGCCCCGATCCCCGCGCGAACGACCTCATCGAGCGCGTCCGAAATGTCGCGGCCGCCACCCTCGTCACCGACGCGTTCGTAGGCCCGGGCTACGGCGCACCGACCCGCACCGCCGAGGAGGCCATCGCGCTCTTCGGTGCCCGTGCCGGCGTAATCCTCGACCCCGTCTACACGGGGAAGGCCGCCGCCGCGCTGATCGCCTGGGTGCGGGAGGGGGTGGTCCCGTCGGGGGCGCACGTCATCCTTCTTCACACAGGGGGGCATCCGGCGCTGTTTCGGTAGCTGGGCCGCCCGCTTGCGGTACACGATAGTGGTCACTGCGATGGTTTCGACCCTGTTCTGCCCAAGTCAACATGTCTTCGCCCCGCTACCACAGTTAACTTGCCACTTCAACGGATCCGCCCCACCGAGGCGCGCGCGGCACTGCGCCACGCATCTCACTGCGCGTCGAGGGTACCAGGACAAGGAGGCCAAACCAGAGAATGGAGGTCGCGACATGAACCGGGCAAGACGTGCCGCAAGCTGGCCGTGTAGGCTCACCGCCACCCGCGAGGCCGCGCAGTGAGCAGCGAACTGGTCGCTCTCCTTGGCGTCGGTGTCGCCGTCCTGGGAACGGGCGTCGGGCTGGCGACCATGCTGTTGCGCCTCACCGGCACCCTGCGCACCGACATCGTCGCACTCCGTACCGAGACCCGCAACGATATCGCATCCCTCAGATCCGAAATCGCCGACAACACCGCGTCCCTCCGGACCGAGATGAAGGAGGGGATGGAATCGCTCCGGACCGAGATCGCCGACAACACCGCATTCCTCAGATCCGAAATCGCCGACAACACC
>JAPOOQ010000478.1 GCA_026713345.1 Gemmatimonadota bacterium
CCACGCCCCCCCCGCCCCTCACGTCCGCGCCCCCCGGTTTGCCGCCCGCCAGAGCATCCAGCACAGCCCGGCAAACGCCAGCGTGCCCACCACCGCCGACAGGTGCGGCAACAGCTCGTCCATCCACTCATGGCCGACCTGCCATACCGAAGCCGCTTCCGGACTGCCCGTGACCTGCGTGACAGCGAAGATCACACCGCCGATCAGACCGCCCACCAGCGCCGCCCCGGCGATCATGCCCGAGGCGTAGAGCACGCCCTGTTCGCGCCGTTCGGCCAGGACGCTCACTCCGTCCTCGGTGTCTCCCGCCTCCTTGTACTTCCGATTGAGCGCCAGTCGCATCAGGCCTCCGACCAGGATCGGGGTCATCAGCGAGACCGGCAGGTAGACGCCCACCGCGAACGCCAGCGAGGGCAGCTTGAAGACGAACTCGATCACGATCGCGAGCACAATCCCCAGCAACACGAAGCTCCACGGCAGCGACTGCTCCAGCACCCCGTCGATCACCAGGCTCATCAGCGTCGCCTGGGGCGCGGCGAGACCGTCCACCGTTCCGATCCCGTACGACTCGTTCAGCACGATCAGCACGCCGCCGATTGTCACCGCGCACGCCAGCACGCCGAGCATCTCGCCGATCTGCATGCGCTTCGGGGTAGCGCCGACCAGGAAGCCGGTCTTGAGGTCCTGCGACGTGTCGCCCGCCGCGGCCGCCGAAATGCACACCACCGCGCCGACGGCCAGCACCGCCACCTTGGCCGCGTTGCTGCCGTCGTTCAGCCCCAGCGCCACCCAGATCAGCGAGGTCAGGATCAGCGCCGCGATCGTCATCCCCGACACCGGGTTCGACGACGACCCGATCAGCCCCACGATCCGGCTCGACACCGTCACGAAGAAGAAGCTGAAGATCACGATCAGGATCGCCCCCAGCGGCCCGACCGGCACGCCCGGCCAGAGCCACAGCGCCACGGCCATCAGCACGGCCAGCCCGAGCACCAGCTTCATCGGCAGGTCCTGCTGGGTGCGCGGCACGCCGGTGGCCAGCCCCCCGCCCCCCACCTGGCCCACCCCCAGCCGGATCGACTCGATGATCGTCGGCAGCGACTTGATCAGCGTGATGATGCCTGCGCAGCCGACCGCGCCCGCGCCCACGTAGCGGATGTAGTTGTTCCAGATGTCGCCCGACCCCAGAGACGACATCGCCTCCGTCGCCGGGTAGACCACGCTGTCACCGCCCCAGACGTTGATCGCGGGGATCAGGATCAGCCACGCCAGCGCGCTGCCCCCGAACATGATCGCCGCGATCCGCGGCCCGATGATGACCCCCACGCCCAGCAGTTCGGGGGTGAAGTCCCCGCCGATCCGGGCCTTGAGGGGGAGACCCACGCTGGGCCCCTCGTTCCACAGCCCGAGCCCGTTGCCGTTCGCCATCGCCTGGTAGACGGCGCCGAGCCCCAGCCCCGAGAAGAGCAGCCGCGCCTTGCCGCCGCCCATGTCGCCCGCCACTTGCACCTCGGCGCATGCGGTGCCCTCGGGGTAGGGGAGCTTGCCGTGCTCGCGCGAGATCAGATAGCGCCTGAGCGGGATCATGAAGAGCACGCCGAGCAGGCCGCCGAAGGCCGCGATCACCGAGACCTGGACCAGGTCGACCACGATCGTCGGATCGGAGCGCTGCCAGATGAACAGCGCGGGAATCGTGAAGATCACCCCCGCGGCCACCGACTCGCCCGCCGACCCGATCGTCTGCACCATGTTGGTCTCGAGGACCGTGCCGCGGCGCAGCGCCCGGAAGATCGCCACCGCCATCACCGCGGCCGGGATCGACGCGCTGACCGTGAGCCCCACCCGCAGCCCCAGATAGGCGTTGGCCGCGCCGAACACCACCGCCATCAGAATGCCGACGAAAACCGCCTTGAAAGTGAACTCCGCCATTGACTTCCCGGCGGGTACATAGGGTTCGTACTGGGCGCCGGGGACGACTTCGTACGCCTCCGGGGGAAGGCCCCTGCGGGCCGGGGGGTCGACCGATGCCATGGGCGTATGCTCCTGGTCGGGGGGTTGCCGGAGGACAGCCGCGGCGCCTTGGCGCCCCTGGGGCTGGCCCGGATCTTTCATGTATGATGGCGGGCGGCGCGCGGGACCGTTGCCGGCCGATCTGCCAATTCGGCGGCCCGGCCTGCCATTTTGGCAGCTTCCTGCCATTTTGGCCGATTTTGACCGTGTCGCGCGCCCGAACCCTGCCAAAATGGCAGCTTGGACGACCGAATTGCAACAGGAGCCGATAGAGAATGCTGGACGCGAACCGAATGACCGTGAAGGCCGCGGAAGCTGTGGCCGCCGCCGCGCAGGGTGCTCTGCGCGCGCAGCACCCGGAGGTGGAGGGGGTCCATCTCCTCAGGGCCCTGCTGGAGCAGGAGGGCGGGATCGTGGTGCCGGTGCTCGGCAAGATGGCGGTCCAGCCGGAGCGGGTGATCCGCGCCGTAGAAGCGGAACTGGGACGCCGCGCCACGGTCCGCGGCGGATCCGCCCCGCGGGCATCGCGTGATCTCACCCTGGCGCTCAGCGCAGCGGAGGACGCGTCCGGCGAACTCGGCGACGCCTACGTCTCGACCGAGCACCTCCTCCTGGGGCTCGCCGCCGGAAAGGGCGATGCGGGCGCCATCCTCGCCGACAACGGCGTGACGTCAAAGGGGCTCGAAAGCGTGCTCGACTCCATCCGCGGCTCCCACCGGGTCACCGATCAGACGCCGGAGGACAAGTACCAGGCGCTCGCCCGCTACTCCCACGACCTCACCGAGCGGGCCCGCCGCGGCAAGCTGGACCCCGTCATCGGCCGCGACGACGAGATCCGCCGGGTGATGAAGGTCCTGGCGCGCCGCACCAAGAACAATCCCGTGCTCATCGGCGAGCCCGGGGTCGGCAAGACCGCGATCGCGGAAGGGCTGGCCCAGCGCATCGTTGCCGGCGACGTCCCCACCTCGCTGGCCGGCAAGAAGCTGATGTCCCTCGACATCTCCGCCATGCTCGCGGGCGCGAAGTACCGCGGCGACTTCGAGGAGCGGATGAAGGCGGTCCTCAAGGTTGTCACGGAGGCCGACGGGCTATACATCCTTTTCATCGACGAGCTGCACACGGTTGTGGGGGCGGGCGCCGCCGAGGGGGCGGTCGACGCGGGCAACATGCTCAAGCCCGCGCTCGCGCGGGGCGACCTGCGGGTCATCGGCGCCACCACCCTCGGCGAGTACCGCAAGCACGTCGAGAAGGACCCCGCGCTGGAGCGCCGCTTTCAGCCGGTGTACGTCGCGCCGCCCTCGGTCGAGGACACCATCACCATCCTGCGCGGGATCAAGGAGCGCTACGAGGTGCCTCACGGCGTGCGCATCACTGATGACTCGCTGATCGCGGCGGCGAGATTGTCGGACAGGTACGTGGGGGGACGGTTCCTGCCCGACAAGGCCATCGACCTGATGGACGAGGCGGGGAGCCGGCTGCGCATCGAGATCGACTCCCTCCCCCAGGAGATCGACGAAGTGGAGCGCAGAATCATCCAGCTGGAGATCGAGAGGCAGGCACTGGCGCGCGAGGACGACTCCGGTGCGCGGGAACGCCGGCAGGGCATCGAGGAGGAGCTCGCGGTCGCGCGCGAGTCCAGCCAGGCCATGAAGGCGCGCTGGCAGGCCGAGAAGACCCAGATCGCGCGCATTCAGGAGCTCAAGGAGCGGGTGGACGGTCTGCGCACCGAGGCGGAACGCGCGACGCGAAGCGGCGAGCTGGCCCGCGCAGCCGAGGTCCAGTACTCGGAGATCCCGCAGGCTGAGGCCGAGATCGGGAAGGCCGAGGAACGTCTGGCCGGGCTGCAGGCCGAGGGGAAGTTCCTGAAGGAGGAGGTGACCGCGGAGGACATCGCGGAAGTGGTGGCCGAGTGGACGGGGATACCGGTGACGCGGCTGATGGCATCGGAGCGCAGGCGCCTGGCGGGGCTGGAGGAGCTGCTGGGCCGGCGCGTGATCGGCCAGGACCGGGCGCTGAGTGCGGTATCCCGTGCCGTAAGACGGGCAAGGGCCGGAATTCAGGACCCCAACCGTCCCATCGGATCATTCCTCTTCCTGGGGCCCACCGGGGTGGGGAAGACCGAAACGGCGCGTGCGCTCGCCGAGTTCCTCTTCAACGACGAGCGCGCCATGGTGCGCATGGACATGTCCGAGTACATGGAGGCGCACACGGTCTCGCGGCTCATCGGCGCTCCTCCCGGCTACGTCGGCTACGACGAGGGGGGCCAGCTCACCGAGGCCGTGCGGCGCCGTCCCCACGCGGTCATCCTCTTCGACGAGGTCGAGAAGGCGCACCCCAGGGTCTTCAACGTCTTCCTGCAGATCCTCGACGACGGGCGCCTCACCGACGGGCAGGGCAGGACGGTCGACTTCCGCAACGCCGTGATCATCATGACCTCGAACATCGCGGGGCCGGAGATCCTGGCGCGCGCGCGTCAGGCCGGAGTCAGGCGGCCGGGGCAGGATGGCGCGGAGCAGCCCGATCCCGCCGCCTGGCGCGAGGTCGAGGAGATGGTGCGTGGACGGCTGAAGGAACACTTCCGTCCTGAGTTCCTTAATAGAGTGGATGAGATGGTAGTATTCAAGCCACTGTCACATAGAGAGTTGAAGAAGATCGTTGATATCCAGCTGCGGCGTGTGGCCGGGCTGGCCGAACAGCAGGACGTGGCGCTGGCGGTGTCGGACGAGGCGAAGCGGGTGATCGCCGGCGAGGGGTACGACCCGGCGTTCGGCGCGCGGCCGCTCAAGCGGGCGGTGCAGCGGCTGGTGCAGGACCCGCTGGCGCTGGCGATTCTCGAGGGCCGGGTGGTGCCGGGGAACGCGGTGCGGCTGGAAAAGGAGAAGGATGGCGATGGGCTGGTGTTCGTGGACGATGGCTAGCAGGCCGCGCCGGTCCCGGCCCGGATGCATCGCCGACCGAGTGCAGCGGGGACTTGTTCCGCCGCCTTCAAATGGTGGCCGGGCCCCGCAGCCGGCACCGTGCTGGAGGGCGGCGGGCCGGTGGAAGGCGGCGGGCCGGCGCGCCGTGTTGGGGGCACCGCTGCTGGCGGTAGCGGTGGGGTGTGGTGGTGGACCCCGGCCGGACGCGGGCCCGGCCCCCGGTTCGGGGCCGGCAGCCGCACCCGGCGACATCGTTACCGGGTTCCTGGACGCGGCCAACAGCCGGGACCACGCTGCGATGGCGATGCTGTTCGGCACCGGGAGGGGGCCGATCGGCGAGCCGGGGAGCGCGTTCGGGTGCGGACTGCGCCGCGCGGGGTCGTGGGTCGGGCTGGGGGAGCCGTGCGTCAGTGCGCAGGAGATCGAGCTGCGCATGGATGTGATCGCGCGGATTCTCGCGCACCGGTCCCGCCGCGTCGGAGCGCCGGAGCGGGTGGCGGGGCGGGGGCGGCCGGCGGCCCGGGTCGAGGTGGAGATGACCATTCGGAACGGGGACACGGTCCGCGTGCCCTTCGTGCTGATCCAGGCCGAACACCACGGATGGCTCGTCGAGCGGGTGGAATTGGGGCGCCTGACGGGGTGACCGGCCGACAGCCCGCGGACGGACTGCCGACGCCACCGAGCGGGGTTTGTGTACGTTTTATTGGTCAGTTACCATGGCTGCGGTGGAAACAACCCCTTCTCCAAGTCCGGAGGTACCTACGAGATGTTTGCTCGGAATCAGGGAATCCTGTGGAGCGTCGCGCTGGCCCTCGGGTTCGCGGCCGCCGCGTTGCCGGGCCCCGGGCCCCTGGTGGCCCAGGAGGCCGGCGGCACATTCCGGGACTGCGAGGCGTGTCCGCTGATGGTGATCGCGCCGGGCGGGAGCTTCATGATGGGTTCTCCGAGTGACGAGGAGGGGCGGTTCGACCTGGAGGGGCCACAACGTGAAGTGACGATCGGCTCGCCGTTCGCGGTCGGGGTCTACGAAGTGTCATTCGAGGAGTGGGACGCGTGCGTGAATGCGGGCGGGTGTGCGGGATACAGCCCGGGCGACGAGGGCTGGGGCCGGGGACGCCGCCCGGTAATCAACGTGAGCTGGGAGGACGCGCAGACCTACGTCCAGTGGCTGTCGCAGGAGAGCGGGGAGGACTATCGCCTCCTCAGCGAGGCGGAATGGGAGTACGTCGCACGGGCCGGCACGGAGACTCTGCGGTACTGGTCCGGCGAGCAGGAGCATTGCCTGCATGCCAATGGCCTGGATCAGGATCTCGCCCGAACCAGCGAGGGACGGGCCTGGATGAACGAATACAACCGGTTGGATCCCGCGCAGTGCACCGACGGGTACGACCGAACCGCGCCTGTGGGAAGCTACCCGGCCAACGCATTCGGGCTTCACGATGTCTTGGGGAACGTGAATGAATGGACGCAGGATTGCTGGAACGACAGCTATTCGGGCGCCCCGGACGACGGGCGTGCCTGGATGTCCGGCGACTGTTCCACGCGTAGTTTGCGTGGCGGAGGGTGGCTCGGTGGCGCGCGCGTCCTCCGCTCGGCCTTCCGCCTTGGCTACCCGGCCGGCAACCGGTATTTCCTGATCGGTCTCCGCGTAGCCAGGTCGCTGGAGTAACGTCTACTTTTCGGACCTCTCGACCAGCTCCACCAGCACACCGCCGGTCGACCGGGGGTGCATGAATGCGATCCGGTGCCCGCCCGCGCCGGCCATGGGCCCCTCCGAGGTGAAGCTGTAGCCGCGCGCGGCCAGCGTCTCCATCGCGTGGCCCGCATCCGGGACCCGGTAAGCGATGTGATGGAGTCCCGGCCCGCGCCGGTCGATGAACCGGGCGACGCTGCCCACCTCCGAGAGTGGACGGATCAGCTCCACGTTCCCGACGAAGCATACCTCGACGCCCTGCCGCTCCACCCGCTCCGGACGGGTCGCCCTGGCGCCTGACAGCTGCTCCAGCAACGGCACCATCTCGTCGAACGAGCGCACGGCGATGGCCGCATGGTCCAGTTCGGCACCATCCAGCAGCGGCTGGTGGTGTGCCGGGCTGTCCGCTTCCCGGCTGTCGGGGTGGGCGGCTCCGGAGCCGCCGGGGTCCCCCGTGTTCAACTTCGCGGGTCCGTGTGTGTAGAATACAATGGAGGAGATTCCTTATCGGCGGGATCGTCGCGGCGGCGCCGCGGTGCTCCATGCGGACCGGCCGCGCCGAGTCACTTTCACCCGGGGAACAATGATAATGGCGGACAGCACGAATCTCGTCACGGTCACCGACGACAACTTCAAGGAACAGATCGAGGACTACGACGGCCTTTCCATGGTCGACTTCTGGGCCGCCTGGTGCGGTCCCTGCCGGATCATCGCACCCTTCGTCAGCGAGCTGGCCGACGACTTCGCGGGGCGCGTCCGGGTCGGCAAGCTGGACGTGGACGCGAACATGTCGACCTCGATGCGCTTCGGGGTGCGGTCGATCCCCACGGTGCTCTTCTTCAAGGAGGGGGAGCACGTGGACACCGTCATCGGCGCGGTGCCGAAGGCCCAGCTGGCGCAGAAGATCGAAGAGCACCTGTAGCGGCGCGGCCTCGCGGGGGCTGAGCACGTGGCGGGACGGCTGTTCGTCGTGGCGACGCCGATCGGGAACCTGACCGATCTGACGGCGCGCGCACGAGAGACCCTGGCCGAGGCCGACCACGTCCTCGCGGAGGACACGCGGCGCGCGCGAGTGCTGCTGTCGCACATCGGTGTGTCGGCGCGGCCGGTTTCGCTGCACGCCCACAACGAAGCCGCCCGGGTGGAGTGGGCTGCGCGCTGGCTCGCGCGCGGCGACGACGTGGCGCTGATCTCCGACGCGGGCACGCCGCTCCTCTCCGACCCTGGAGAGCGACTGGTGCGGCGCGCCATCGACGATGGCTGCGATGTGGTGCCGGTCCCGGGTCCTTCGGCGGTGCTCGCGGCGCTGGCGGCCTCGGGACTACCTTGTGTGCCGTTCACCTTCGTGGGCTTCCTGCCGCGCAAGGCGGGGAAGCGGGCCCGGGCGCTGGAGCGGATCATCGAAGCGAGAGAGACGACTGTGCTGTTCGAGTCTCCGGCGCGGCTGGTTGCCCTGCTGGAGGAGCTGGCTGCGGGCGCCGGGACCGGGCGGCGCGTTGCCGTGTGCCGCGAGATGACGAAGCTGCACGAGGAGGTCGTGCGCGGGACGCCGGGCGAGGCCGCCGACCACTTTCGCGAGCGCCCGCCGCGCGGAGAGGTGACGGTCGTGGTGGAGGGGTGCGGTGAGGGCGACGGCGCGGCGAGCCCGGAGGCGGTGGAGGCGCTGGCCCGGGAGGCGCTGGAGGCCGGGATGGCACCGACCGCGGCCGCGCGGGAGGTGGCGCGCCGCGCGGGAGTGCCGAGGGGCGTGGCCTACGAGGCCGTGATGAGGGTGCGGAAGGGGGGCGGGGGGGGGCTGCGGGGTGGGGGGGTGCTGCTCGCGGCGGCGCTGGCCTTCCTCCCCGTGGATGCGGCCCTTGCCCAAGGCAGCGGACCAGTCACGATCGCCCGCCTGCAGTACGATGGGGGCGGCGACTGGTACGCGAACCCGTCCTCGCTGCCGAACCTGCTGGCGGAGGTGGAGGCGCGCACGGGGATTCCCACCGCGGAACGCGAGGTGGCGGTCCGGCCGATGGATCCCTCCCTGCGCGACTACCCCTTCCTCTACATGACCGGTCACGGCAACGTGCGCTTCACGCCTGACGAGCGCCTCGCGCTGCGCCGGTACCTGCTCGGCGGCGGCTTCCTGCACGCAGACGACAACTACGGGCTCGACGAATCCTTCCGGGAGGAGATCGCCCGCATCTTCCCCGACCGCGAACTCGTGGAGCTCCCGCCGGAGCATCCCGTCTTCCACGCCCCCTATGAATTCGCGGACGGACTCCCCAAGATTCATGAGCATGACGGTGCGCCGCCGCAGGCGTTTGGTATATTCCACCAGGGCAGACTCGTCGTGATCTACACCTACGAGACGGACCTGGGGGACGGCTGGGAGGACCCCGATGTGCACGAGGATCCGCCGGAGGTCAGAGAGGAAGCGCTGCGAATGGGAGTGAACATCTTCGTCTTCGCGATGACGCAGGCCGCCTCGTGACCGCAGCAGCCCGGATCGCAAGCGCCGTCGATGGTGTCCGCGGGCACCTGTCGCGCTCCCTCGCGCTCACTGTGGCCGCGTGGTGCGGCACGGGTGTTCTCGCGCTCCTCATCCTGGCCCCGGCGCTCGCCGGCGTCGAGGGGTGGAACCCGGGCAGCCCCGGGCCGCTCCTGCTGGTGGCGCTCATCCTGGCCCTGGTCCCGGGAGGCATCTGGTACTGGCGGCGGCTGGGACGACGCTGGTGCGCGGAGCACCGGGTCACCCGCGCGATGGACGGGACGACGGGGCTGGAGGAAGGAGCGGTACTGGGGAGCCTGGAGCTGTCCCGGGTCGCCCCCCCGGGGACTTCGCCGGGTCTCCGTGAAATGGCGATGACGAGGGTGGGCAGCCGCCTCTCGGGCGACCCCCGCTCGCTTTCCGGCAAGCTGGGCGAGCGGATCGGAACCGACAGGCGCCGCGGGATGATCGCCTTCCTCGCGGCGGTGCCAGCGACGCTGCTGGTGATGGGGTTCGCGCCCGCGCGCACCTTCACAGCCTGGGACGGCCTGCTGAACCCGCTGGCCGTTCTCGTCGAGCCCGCGCTTCCCCCCGTGACGGTCGAACCCGGCACGACCGAGGTCGCGCGCGGCGCGGTCGTGGAAGTCCGCGCCCACGCCCCGCTCCGCGACAGCGTGACGCTGCGCTGGGATGTGACGGGGCAGCTGGCCCGCTCGCGCACGATTGCCCTGGCCGCCGGTTCCGGCACCTCGCCGCTCCCGCCCGTCACCGCCGAGACGCGCTACTGGATCGAGGCGCCGGACGGGGCGACGAGCGAAGTCCACACCCTCACCCCCGTGGACCCGCTCTTCGTGAACACCTTCACCCTTGAGGTGACCTATCCCCCCCACACCGGCTATCCGCCCGGAGAGTACCAGAACGAGGTCCCCGCGCTGACCATCCCGGCTGGGACGCACTTCAGGGTGCGCGGCCAGGGGAGCCGCGAAATCGGCGCGGGCGCGCTCACCGACGGCGACGGTCGCGCGGTGATGCGGTTCGAGCTGCAGGACGCCCGCTTCGAGGGGAGCTGGGTCCCGGCGCGCAGCGGAAGCTACGCCTGGAGCTTCACCGACGCGGTGGGCGGCGAGGCGGCGGTGCAGCCGCCACCGCTCGAGATCGAGGTCCTTCCCGACCTTCCCCCGGCAATCGCGATCGTCTACCCGGGCGTGGACACGATCATGCCGGTGAATCTCCGCCAGCCCCTCGTCATCCAGACACAGGACGACTACGGCGTGGCGAGGGTGGAGATCGTCGTCCGCCGGATCAGCGCCGCCGGTGACGCGGGGGAGCCGGTGGTGCACGGGGTCGAACTCGCGGGGTCTGCGGGCGCGATTGTGCGGCCGGTGCTGGACATGTCGTCCTGGACGCTCTCGCCCGGCGACACGATCCGCTACCGGGCGCGGGCGGTCGACAACAATCCGTCGCCGCAGACGAGCGAGAGCGCCGAGTACCTGCTCTGGATCGGGGGCGTGACCGAGCTGGAACGGGCCGCCCAGGAGGAGCTGGACCGCGCGGCCGAGGACATGGAGGAGCTCGCCGAGGAGGCTCGCAGGGCCGAGGAGGAGTCCCGCGACCTGCAGGCCCGCTCCGAGGCGGAGGCGGGACGCGAGGGCAACCGCGAGGGTCAGGCGCAATTCGAGGACAGGGAGGAGATCGCGCAGGCGCTCGAGCAGCAGGAAGAGATGATGCAGGCCGTCGATTCGCTCCGGCGCGAGCTGGAGGAACTGCGCGACGCCCTGGGGGACGCCGGCCTGGCGGACCAGGAGCTGGAGGACCGGATCCAGGAGTTGGAGCAGCTCCTGGAACAGGTCGCGCCCGAGGAGGAGCAGGACGCACTGGCACGGCTGGAAGAGCAGCTCTCCCAGATGGACCCCGAAGAGCTGGCGAAGGCGCTGGAGCAGATGGCGCTCGACCAGGAACGCCTGCGCCAGCGCCTCGAGGACTCACTCGAACAGTTCAGGGAGGCCGCGCTGGACCAGGACTTCCGCGCCACCAGCAAGGAGGCCGAGGAGCTCGCGAAGGAGCAGGAGATCCTGGCGCGCGCCATGATGGAGGGCGGGGATCCCGAGCTCCGCGCCGAGCAGCAGGCCGGGCTGGAGGCAGAGGCCCAGGCTCTGCAGCAGCAGCTGGAGCAGTTGCAGCAGCGGCTCGACGAGGCGGGCGAGCAGGACGCCGGCGCGGGCGTGCAGGAGGCCCGCCACCAGCTCTCCCAGGCCAGGCAGCAGATGCAGCAGGCCGCGCAGATGGCGATGCAGGGCGAGCAGCAGAGCGCCGGCCAGCAGGCGCAGCAGGCCGCCGGCGACATGTCCGAGGTTTCCGATCAGCTTAGCCAGGCCCACATGCAGATGCAGATGCAGCAGATGGAGGCGATCCGGGCGGCGCTCGGCCAGACCGCCGGCGATGCGCTCGCGTTGGCCCGCCGCCAGTCGGAGCTGCAGGACGAGATGCAGGGGGCCACCAGCTCGGAGCTGGTCACGCTGCGTGCGGACGAGGCCGCGATCGCCCAGGGGCTGCGCAACCTGGCCGACAACTACGCCGAGGGGACCGAGATGGCTGCTCCCGGTGCCAGGGACCTGCTGACCGCGGTCGGGCGTGCGATGGAGGAGCTGGACGGAACCATCGCGGCGATGGAGAATCCGCGGTCGCAGGGTCCGTCGCCGGCCGCCGAAGCCGAGAAGGTCGTACGCACGCTGAACGATGTGGCGCGCATGGCCATGACCTCGGGCCAGCAGCAGGGGCAGGCGCAGAGCATGGCGTCGGCATCGGAACAGATGATGCAGCAGATGCAGCAGCTCGCCCAGCAGCAGGGCGAGATCATGCAGGATGCTTCGGCGCTGGTGCCGATGCGTCTCGGCCAGGAGACGATGCAGGAGCAGACCGAGGAGATGGCCGGACGCCAGGAGGAGGTCGCCCAGGACCTCCGCGACATGGCCGAGGAAGGGGAGCAGCGCGGTGAGGAAGGCAATCCGCTCGGCGACCTGTCGGCCTTCGCGGAAGAGGCGCGGCAACTCGCGGAGGCGCTCGCCCAGGGCCGCCTCGATCCCGAGGTGATTCGCCGCCAGGAGCGCCTCTTCCATCGTTTGCTCGACGCGGGGCGCACCCTGGAACGGGACGAGGAGTCGGAAGAGCGCGAGTCCGAGCAGCCGGGCGCCTTCACCCGCGAGGGGGTCGGCGCACTCGGCGCCGGCTCGCTGGACGCCCTGCGCTTCGAACTGCCGGGCGCGGCCGCGCTGCGTGCGCTGCCCCCCGCCCAGCGAGCACTGGTGTTGCGCTATTTCGAGCGGCTGAACGGCGGGTCGCGGGGCGGAGCGGGGCGGCCGGGCGCGGGCGGGAGCCGGTGACCCGAAGCGCGGGGTGGGTCTTCGCGGCGCTTGTGCTTGCCGTGCCGATGGCGATCCCCTTGGCCGCCCTCCAGAACCGGACCGACCTCCGCCTGGAGAACCGCATGCTCAGGCAGGCGTCGACGCACGAGTCGCGCGGCGAACTGAAGGAGGCGGAGGCCACGCTCAGGGAGCTGCTCGAATTGCAGTCCGGCTCGGCGGCGGCCGTACTGGCGCTGGAGCGGGTGCTCTGGGCGGATGGGCGCATTGCGGAGGCGCTGCCCGTCTTCGACCGGTACGTGGCCCAATACCCGCAGACGAGCCAGGTCTGGCAACACAAGCTGGGCGTGCTGATCGAGGTCGATTCGCTGGCCGCGGTCGAGACCACCGTGGAGAACTGGATCCGGGCCGCGCCGGGGTCACCGGACCCCTATCGCGAGGGAGCGCGGGCGTTGGAGGGGGTGGCCGGGGTCGACAGGGCGGTGGAACTGATCGAAGCGGGGGTGGCCGCGCTCGGGGATCTCCCTGTGCTGCTCCGTGAACTGGGGGAGATTCATCTCGCTGCGGGGGACACGGCGGCCGCGCTCGCGGCAATGCAGCGGATCACCAAGTCGTTCACCGCCGGCACGCCGGAGAGGCACGACGCGTGGACCAGGGAACTCCGCCTCCTGGTGGAGTGGCACGACACCGAAACCGCCATGGAGCAACTCGGTGCCTTCAAGGAGGAACATCCCGACGCGGAGGATCTGGACGCCCTCTCGGCGGCGCTGGCCTCCCGTCTTCTGGGTCAGGGAAAGCGCGACGAGGCCATGGCGGTGCTGAGCGGCATCGAGGGCCCGGGGGCC
>JAPOOQ010000479.1 GCA_026713345.1 Gemmatimonadota bacterium
CAAGGCGCGACGAAGGGCGAATAGCACCGCTATTGGCCCGAGGAGCAACGCAGAGCGGTGCTTCGGAAAACCAGAAAGTGAAGAAAACATGACACCTGGTAAAGTCCTCTTGACATTTGTCGAGCGTGTGAGCACCGCGGCCCAGCCCGGATGCATCGCCGCCCGAATGCAGCGGGGACTTATTCCACGGGCTGCCAGGCCGGCCGTCAACAATCCGCGTGTCGCACTCGTGCGGCGCATCGTGCTGCCGGCGACCGTCCTTGTGGCCGCGGCCGGTCCGGCGGCCCGGCCCGGAAGCGCGAGCCAGCCGCTTTCGCCGGTCGGCGAGCTGTCGACGCAGGCGGGCGGTAACGCGGTGTTGGCGGTGTTGGCGCCCGTGGGCGGCCTCGTCGGGATCGATGCAACCGCACCTTCGGGGTTCGGCGGCGTTGCCCCGTGGGATGCGGGGTTGGCGGGAGCGGGATTCTCGGGTTCGGCCCGCGCCATCGGCCAAGGCGAGGCATTTCTGTCGTCGTTGCTCCTTCCCGGGCTCGCGCAGTACCGCCAGGGCCAGCGGCGCTGGATCGCCTACGCGGGGATCGAGGTACTCTTCGCGGCCCTTTACCTGGACGCCCGGACGGACACCCGCGACCTCAGGAACGCATACCGCGACTTCGCGTGGACGATGGCGCGTTTTGGAATCAGTGCGCAGCCGCGCCAGGACGGTGACTTCGAGTACTACGAAAGGCTGTCGAAATGGGCCGCGTCCGGTGCGTGGGACTCGGATCCCCTGCGGGACGGACTCCAGCCCGAGCCGGACCCCGCCACCTACAACGGCTCGGTCTGGGCACTCGCGGGGGAGATCTACAACCTGGATGCGTCGAACCCGGAGCGGTCGCCGGGTTACGCGCGCGCCTTGGAGTACTACCGCCAGCGCGGCTACGGACCCTCCCTGCTCTGGCAGTGGGACGCGAACAGCGGCGACCGCGACGAGTTCCGTGCCATGGTCACCGACACCGACCGCCGCGCCCGGGACGCCCGGCTCGCGCTCTGGGTGGTCACGGCCAACCACCTGCTCAGCGCGATCGACGGCTTCATCACGGCCCGGCTCGCCACCCTGCCGCCGGGAGGCGCCCTGGGGCTGGTCGTGACGATGCCGGTGCCGTAGCCGCGCCGGGCGTTCACCTCGCGGCAGTCCTTCCCTATTTTTCGGGGGGCCCGGAAATCACGCTCCCGGGCCTGTGCGTTCGCCACTCCAACCGCCCCGCGCTCCGATTCCATGTCACAGCTTAACGAACAGCTTCAGCGCCTCCAGTCCGCCTGCCGGCGGATCGAAGAGCTTCGGGGGTATCTTTGACATCACGGGACGCAGCGAGCGGATTGCGGTCCTGGACGAGCAGATGGCCAGCCAGGGATTCTGGGACAACCGGGACCGGGCACGCCGCGTGATCGCGGAGGCCAACGGGCTGAAGGAGTGGGTTGAACCCTGGCGGGGACTCCGCGCGAAGGCCGGGGAGCTCGCGGAACTCGGTGAACTGCTTGGGGATGAGGACGAGCCGGATCTCGTGGAGGAATGGGGGGCCGAGATCGACGCGCTCGATGAGGGCGTCGGCCGGCTGGAGCTTCGCACCATGCTGCAGGGCGAGGACGACCACCGCGAGGCGATGCTCACCATTCACCCCGGGGCGGGCGGGCTCGAGTCCCAGGACTGGGCCGAGATGCTGTCGCGCATGTACATGCGTTGGGCCGAACGGCGCGGTTTCTCGCTCAAGCTGCTCGACCTCCAGCCCGCCGAGGAGGCCGGAATCAAGAGCGTCACGCTGGAGATCAGCGGGGACCACGCCTACGGTTACCTCAAGGCGGAGAAGGGGGTGCACCGGCTCGTGAGGATCTCCCCGTTCGACTCGCAGTCGCGTCGCCACACCTCCTTCGCCTCGGTCTTCGTCTACCCGGTCCTCGACGAGGAGATCGAGATCGAGATCGACGAGGGGGACCTGCGGGTCGATACCTTCCGGGCATCCGGTGCGGGGGGCCAGCACGTCAATAAGACGGATTCGGCGATTCGCATCACGCACCTGCCCACCGGGATCGTGGTCTCGTGCCAGCAGGAGCGGTCGCAACACAAGAACCGTTCGACCGCGATGAAGATGCTCAAGGCGGCGCTTTACCAGCGGGCCACTGAAGAAAAGGAAAGGGAAAAGCAGGCGTTGGAATCGTCCAAGACCGAAATCGGATGGGGCAACCAGATTCGCAGTTACGTCTTCGCTCCGTACACGATGGTGAACGACCACCGCACCGAAACGAAGATCGGGAACGTCGGCGCCGTGATGGACGGTGCGCTGGATCCGTTCATCGAGGCCTGGCTCAAGAAGTTCGGCGGAGCGCCCGCGTGATGGGCCGTCGTCCCGCGGAGGAGCCGTCCCGGGTGGTGCAGACCCGGCTGGAGAAACTGGAGGCGATGCGGGCACAGGGGATTGAGCCTTTCGCGTACTCGTTCGACGTAACCCGCCGGGCCGCCCCTTCGGTCACCTCCTTCGAGGAATTGGAGGAGGCCGGGTCGCTGGAGGACGGGCAGGGCGCGCTGGGCCGCTGGGCGGGCCGCATGGTGGGCTTTCGCTCGCACGGCGGCAGCTCCTTCGCCGATCTGGAGGACCACACCGGCCGCGTGCAGGTGTACCTGAAGCGCAACGTCCTCGGGACGGATACGTACGCGCTGCTGGATCTTCTCGACCTGGGCGACTGGATCGGCGTGGAGGGCCACCTCTTCCGCACCCGAGCGGGGCAGGTGACCGTTCGCGCCGACCGGATCGAGCTGCTGGCCAAGTCGCTGCGCCCGCTCCCGCTGGGGAAGGTGGAGGTCGACGCCGAGACGGGGGACACCCGGACCTGGTCCGGCTTCGCGGACCGCGAGGCCCGCTACCGGCAGCGCTACGCCGATCTGGCGGTCAACCCCGGTGTGCGCGAGGTGTTCCGGGCCCGGGCGGTCATCGTTGCAACCGCGCGGCGCTTCCTCGACGACCGGGGCTTTCTGGAGGTCGAAACGCCCGTGCTGCAGCCCCTTTACGGTGGCGCATCGGCCCGGCCCTTCGTCACCCGTCACAACACCCTGGACCGCGTCCTCTATCTCCGCATCGCTGACGAACTCTACCTGAAGCGCCTCATCGTGGGTGGCCTGGACCGGGTCTACGAGATATCGAAGGACTTCCGCAACGAGGGAATCGACCGCTTCCACAACCCCGAGTTCACGATGCTGGAGTTCTACCAGGCCTTTGCCGACTACGAGGAGATGATGGAGGTCGTGGAGCGGCTGTTCGCGACCCTTGCCGACGCGGTGAACGGGCGTGCGGAGTGCACCTTTCAGGGCGAAGCGATCAGCTTCGCGCGGCCCTTCGCCCGCGTTTCCTTCGTGGGCGCGCTCGCCGATGCGCTGGGCGCCGATCCGATGGAGCTGCCGCTGGAGGAGCTGCGCAGCCGGGCCGAGGCGCTGGGGGCGGACGACCTTGATGGGGCGGGGCGGGGCAAGCTGATGGACAAGCTCTTCGGCGAGCTGGTGCAGTCCCGCCTGGTGCAGCCCACCTTCGTCCTGGACCACCCGCGGGAACTGAGCCCCCTGGCCAAACCGAAGCGCGGGCACCCCGGCCTGGCGGAACGCTTCGAGCTCTACGTCGCGGGTGAGGAGCTGGCCAACGCCTTCAGCGAACTCAACGACCCGCTCGCCCAACGCGCGCGCTTCGAGGATCAGGCGGCGCTCCGCGCGGCCGGCGACGCCGAAGCCCAGGTGGTGGACGAGGACTACATCCGGGCGCTGGAGTACGGGCTGCCTCCCACGGGGGGCGTGGGTGTGGGAATCGACCGGGTGGTCATGCTTCTCACCGACCAGGCGTCCATCCGCGACGTGATTCTCTTCCCGACACTCAGGGAGGCGGAATGATGACCCGCCCGAGGACTCCGTCGCGCACCCGCTTCGCCTGGTTCCTGGCGGGTCGATTGCGTGCGTCCCGCAAGCGCGGACAGCTCCTGTCCTTCATCAGCTGGATCGCGCTGGGGGGCGTGGCGCTGGGGGTCACCGCGCTGATCGTGGTCATCGGGGTCATGACCGGGATGCAGAACGAGCTGCGCGAGAAGATCCTGGGCTCCTACCCGCACATCCTGATCCAGCAGGAGGGGAATTCGCTCCGGCTCGATGACTGGGAGCGGGTGGTCGAGGTTGCGGAAGGGGTGCCCGGGGTGGTTGCCGCCGCGCCGATCGGCATGACGAAGGTCGGACTACACAAGATCGACAGCGATTTCGTGGACATCATGGACCTCTACGCCACCGACCTGGAGCGCAGCGGCCCTTCGGTCACGCCGATGGAGGACAGCCTGAGGGCGGGACACATCCCGATCGTCCGCCAGCCTGGAGGACTGTCGCCGCTGGCGCTCGGAAGCGGGCTGGCGAACCGGCTGGCGGTCTTCCCGGGCGACACCGTCGTGGTAATCGTGCTGGAGAGTCTCCGGCTCGGTCCGAACGGCGATCCGGTTTTCCGGATGGAGAACTGGGTGGCCTCCGGGATCTTCTCCACGGGAATGTACGACTTCGACATGCGCAACGGGTACGCGTCGCTGACCGACCTGCAGCGGCTGCTGAGCATGGAGAAGGGGACGACATCATACGTCGGGTTGCGCGTGGAGGATCCGTGGCAGGCCGAAGCCCTGGTTGGCCAGGTGTGGGAGGCGCTCGGCGGGTGGCCCTACCACGTGGAAGCCTGGACCGAGACCAACTCGCAGCTCTTCGCGGCGCTGAAGCTAGAAAAACTGGGAATGGCGCTCATCCTGTCGCTGATCGTACTCGTCGCCGCGCTCAATATCGCGGGCACGCTGGCGATGGTCGTGGTCAACCGCACCAGGGAGATCGGGATTCTCAAGGCCATGGGACTGACGCGGAAGGACACCCTGCAGGCGTTCATGTTCCACGGCTTCTGGATCGGGTTTGTCGGTACCGCGGCCGGGATGGCGCTGGGGCTCACGCTTGCCTTTCTGATCGAGCGTTACGGGCTCATCCCCATTGATCCGGGCATCTACTTCGTCGACCGCCTGCCGGTGGCACTGTCCGTCTGGGACATCGTGTGGATCGCGTCGCTGAGCCTGATCGTTCCGATCGCGGCGACCATCTATCCGGCGCGCCAGGCCGCGACCCTGGACCCGGTAGAGGCGATCCGCCATGGCTGATATGGTCGGTACAAACCGTCACGCTGCGGTCGAGGCCCGCGGCCTCAAGAGGTCCTACCGGGGCGTGGCCAGCCAGGAACTGCACATTCTCAGGGGGCTTGACCTGCGGGTCGAAGAAGGCGAGGCGGTGGCCATCGTCGGCGCGAGCGGCTCGGGCAAATCCACCCTTCTCCACCTCCTCGGCGCCCTGGACCGGCCCACCGCCGGATCGGTGCGGATCGGCGGCACCGACGTCGCCGAGCTGGACGAGCAGGGAGCCGCCGCGCTGCGAAACGATCGCATCGGCTTCGTTTTCCAGTTCCACCATCTGTTGTCCGACTTCAGTGCAATCGAGAACGCCATGATGCCGGCGCTGATCCGTGGCGAGGATCCGGCGGCGGCCAGGAAGAGGGCGGCCGATCTGCTGCACCGGGTGGGCCTCGGTGACCGGTTCGATCACAAGCCCCAGGAACTGTCGGGTGGCGAACAGCAGCGGGTGGCAGTCGCGCGCGCCCTGGTGAACCGTCCGCTCGTGGTCCTCGCCGACGAACCCACCGGAAACCTGGACGCGACCCTCTGCGAAGAGGTGCAGGACGCGCTGTTTGAACTCAGGGACCGGCAACGGGTTGCGCTGGTGGTCGTAACGCACAACCATGAGGTGGCGTCCAGGGCGGAGAGGGTGCTTAGACTGACTGGAGGCGTACTCGAAGATGTCTGAGACACAGCGGGAATGCGAGGGGCCGGACTGCAGCAACCCCGCAGTCGTGCACTGGACACAGGTCGTCAACAACGAATCCTCGACCCAGTACCTGTGCAAGGCATGCGCCGCCGCCAAGGGGATCAGCACGGATCCTCCGGCCGATGTCGATGTCACGGATTTTCTGGCGCAACTCGGGTCCAAGGGATCTCCGCCCGCGTCCGAGCCGTCCAGAGCCTGCAGCTTCTGCGGCCTTACCTTCGAAGACTTCCGCAACTCCGGCCGTCTCGGGTGCTCGCATTGCTTCACGACCTACGATTCGAGCATGCGCCGTCTCCTGGAGCGGATTCACGGCTCCAGCCGGCATGTGGGGAAGGTCTCCCTGCCCCCGGATCCCGAGTCAGCCGATATCGACCGGCGTCTGCACGGTTTGCGAAGGAGCCTGCGGCGGGCCATCGAGGTGGAGGACTTCGAACGCGCGGCCCTGCTGCGTGATGAAATCCTCGAACACGAGCCGGGCGGGTAAGGCGATGGACGACGCCGCGGCGATCTTCGATTCCGGTCTGGGCTGGCTGGAGGCCGACGGCCCGCATGCGGACATCGTGCTGTCCACCCGCGTGCGGCTGGCGAGGAACCTGCAGGGCCACCCGTACGTCGCCAGGGCCAGCGACGGACAGCGCGAGGTAATCTGTCGGACGGTCGCCCAGGCCTTCGAGAAGACGTCGATGCGGCGCCGCGCCGTGCTTCTGCGCATGACCGAGATGTCCGAGCGGGCCCGCAAGGTGCTCCTCGAGCGGCGCCTCATCTCCAGGGAGATCGCCGGGCTTCAAACGGGTCCCGACGGCGGGGTGGCGGTGGCGATCGCCGGCGACGGCCCCGTCTCCGTCCTCATCAACGAGGAGGATCACCTGCGGCTGCAGGGTCTGGTGGGGGGCCTGCGCGTCGCCGACGCCTGGAGCATGGTGGACAGGCTGGACGAGGAACTCGGGCGAGGCCTCCACTTCGCCTACCATCACGAATTCGGGTACCTGACGTGCTGCCCCACGAACGTCGGGACGGGGCTGCGCGCCTCGGCGCTGCTGCACCTGCCGGGGCTCGTGCTGACCAAGGAGATCGCGCGGGCGTTGCAGGGGATCTCCGAAGTCGGCCTCACCTTCCGGGGCCTCCATGGCGAGGGCTCGGAGGTGGTTGGCAACTTCTTTCAGATCTCCAACCAGACGACGCTCGGCCAGAGCGAGGAGGACCTGGTCGAGCACCTCACCCGGATCGTCACGACCGTGCTCGAAAAGGAACGCCGGGCCCGGCAGGTGCTGCTGCGCGACGCCGGACCGGTGACGGAAGACAAGGTCTGGCGGGCCTACGGCCTGCTGCGCCATGCCCGGGCGCTCGAGTACGAGGAGCTCATGAACCTGCTGTCGGGCGTGCGCCTCGGAGTGTCCCTGCAACTGCTGCCGTCGCCGAGCGTATATTCGCTCAACAGGATCATGATTCTGTCACAGGCAGCCCACCTCGAAGAGGCGGCGGGCCGGGTGCTCACCCCTCCCGAGCGGCGCGCCCACAGGGCCGAATACGTGCGCCGGGTACTGGCCACCGGGAATCCCCCCACTTCCGGTTCGGGGGGATGATGGCCAATATTCGGAACAGGACCGTGCGCAGGTTTTCCCGGACGGCAACTTCGGAGGGCCGACCGAAATGAACTACAATTTCAACTTCACCGAGCGGGTGCGGAAGGTCCTGTCCATGGCGCGGCAGGAGGCGATCCGGCTCCAGCACGACTATGTGGGCACCGAACACATCCTCCTGGGGCTGATCCGCGAAGGGGAAGGGGTGGCCGCCCACGTGCTCGGCAACCTCAGCGTGGACCTCGACCAGGTCCACGAGCGGGTGACCGAGTCGGTCCGCCAGGGCAAGGCGACCATCGCCCTCGGCGAACTGCCGTACACCTCTCCGGCGAAGAAGGTGCTGGAGTTCGCCATGTCGGAGGCCCGCGAACTGAACCACTCCTACGTGGGGACGGAGCATCTGCTGCTGGGGCTCCTGCGCGAGAGCAAGGGCATCGCGGCCCAGGTGCTGAATTCGCTGGGCGTCTCGATCGAGGAAGCCCGCTCGGAGACTCTGAAGGTGCTCGGCTCGGACGTCAGCTCGAGCGGCCCGGCCGGGACGGGGGGCGGCGCCGGCGGCGGGGCTTTGCCCGGGCCGACGCCATCGCGGGGCGACAAGAAGTCCAAGACGCCCGCGCTCGACCACTTCTGCCGCGACCTGACCGGCCTGGCGCGGCGCGGCGAACTCGACCCTACGATCGGGCGCGAGCAGGAGATCGAGCGCATGACGGAGATCCTGTGCCGCCGGAAGAAGAACAACCCCGTTCTGATCGGCGAACCCGGGGTGGGGAAGACCGCGATCGTGGAGGGGCTGGCCCAGCTCGTCGCGCGCGGCGAGGGCACGGAGAGCATCGCCGACCACCGCCTGCTCGCGCTCGACATGGCCGCGGTGATCGCCGGTACGAAGTATCGCGGCCAGTTCGAGGAGCGGCTCAAGGCCGTGATGAACGAGATTTCGAACAACAACAACGTCATCCTCTTCATCGATGAACTGCACACGCTGGTCGGAGCCGGGGCGGCGGAGGGCGCGATCGATGCGTCCAACATGTTCAAGCCGGCGCTTGCGCGCGGGGAGCTGCGGTGCATCGGCGCCTCGACGCTGAACGAGTACCGCAAGTACGTCGAGAAGGACGGTGCGCTCGAGCGGCGCTTCCAGCCGGTAATGATCGATCCGCCAACCGTCGACGAGACCGTGAAGATCCTCGCCGGGCTCCGGGGACACTACGAGGACCATCACAAGGTCACGATTCCCGATGATGCGCTCTCGCACGCTTCGCGGCTGTCGGACCGGTACATCACCGACCGCTTCCTGCCCGACAAGGCGATCGACGTGATCGACGAGGCGGGGGCGCGCGCCCGTATCGCCAGCCAGGTGCCCCCCGCCGAAGTGGAGGGCCTCAAGTCCGAGCTGGCCGACGTGGCGAAGCGCAAGGAGGACGCAATCCGGGACCAGGACTTCGAGCGCGCGGCTCAGCTGAGGGACGAAGAGCGCGAGATCCAGAAGCGGATCCGCGAGGAAAAAGCCGCGTGGGAAGAGGAACGCAGACGTTTCCGTCCGGAGATCAGCGTGGAGGAGGTTGCGTTCATCGTGAGCCGGTGGACGGGCATCCCGCTCACGCGCATCCGCGATGCCGAGACGGAGCGTCTGGTGAACATGGAGGACGAACTTCACAGGCGGGTGGTCGGCCAGGACGAGGCGATCACGGCGATCGCGCGTGCGATCCGGCGCAGCCGTGCCGGCTTGAAGGATCCCAACCGGCCGATCGGGTCGTTCATCTTCTCGGGCCCCACCGGGGTCGGCAAGACCGAGCTGGCCCGCGCGCTGGCGGAGTTCCTCTTCGCCGACCAGGAAGCGCTGATCCGCGTGGACATGAGCGAGTACATGGAGCGGTTCTCCGTGTCGCGCCTGATCGGAGCGCCCCCCGGGTACGTGGGGTACGACGACTCCGGGGCCCTCACCAAGGCGGTGCGCCGCCGGCCCTATTCGGTCGTCCTCCTCGACGAGATCGAGAAGGCGCACCCGGACGTCTTCAACATCCTGCTCCAGGTCCTCGACGAAGGGCACCTGACCGACAACTACGGGCGCAGGATCGACTTCAAGAACACCGTCCTCATCATGACCTCGAACCTGGGGGCGCGGAACATCGCCAGGGGCGGCCTCGGCTTCCAGGCCGGGGGCGAGACCTCCAGCTACCAGGTCATCCGCGACAAGGTGAACGACGAGATCAACCGGGCCTTCAACCCCGAGTTCCTCAACCGGGTGGACGACACGATCGTCTTCCACCCGCTGAGCCGGGAAGAGATCGGCGAGATCGTCCACATCGTGCTGGGCGACGTGCGGGAGCGGCTCGCACGCAGCGGGATGACGCTGGTGCTCACCGACCCGGCGGTGGATTTCCTCGTCACGCACGGATACGACGAGCGCTATGGCGCGCGGCCCCTGAAGCGCGCCATCCGCAGGTTCCTCGAAGACCCGCTGTCGGAGAAGATTCTCATGGCGGAATTCACCGGCGGCGACGAGATCGAAGTCGACCTGTCGGAGGACGAGGGGCAACTCTCCATCGCCGCCGCCTCTCCAACAAAGACATGATGGATTGCCGAATCTTTCGCAGGGCGGCGTGCTGGATCGCCGCTGCAGCCCTGGTGGCGGTCGCCGCGCCGTTGCAGCTGGCCGGCCAGGCCCCCGGGCAGGACGCACTTGTGCGTATCGATTCGGTGGTCGCGCGCGGAATGGTGCGTCTCACGCAGGAAGAGGTGATCGGGGCGGCGGGCATTCAGCCGGGCACGACCAACAGCTGGATCGACATCCAGCGGGCCGGCAAGAACCTCTGGGCGACGGGTCTCTACGACGACTACGCCTTCAGGCTGGCTGAGTCCGATGGGCGCAATGTCCTGATCCTCTACGTCGTCGAACGGCCGTTGGCGCGGTACATACGAATCACCGGCCTGGAGACCATCTCCCAGGGGAAGGTGTTCGATGAGGTCGGGCTGCGCGAAAACGCGCCTTTGTCGCGCAACAACGTCATACGGGCGGAGACCTTCATCCGGGAGGAACTCAGGCGCGAGGGGGTTCCGTTCGCGGTCATCCGCAGACGGGAGCAGCCGGTGCCGGGCGAACAGGGCCGGGTGGATGTCGTCATAGACGTCGAGGAGGGACAGCGCGTCACCATCGCGCAGGTCACCTTCGCCGGAAACGCGCAATTCACCGACGACGAGCTGCGCGGCGCGATGAGGACCAAGCCGGAAGGGTTCTTCTGGTTTCGCACCGGCAACTACGACGACATCGACTTCGGGCTCGACCTCCTCGAGTCGCTTCCGGCCCACTACGACCAGTCGGGGTACCTGGACTTCCAGGTCGTCGGGGACACGCTGATCGTGGATCCCCTTACCGGGAAGGCACGGATCGAGATCCAGGTGGAAGAGGGTCCCCAGTACCGGCTGGCCGAGTTCGAAATCCTGGGTGCCGACGCATTCGAAGCGGAGATGCTGCGGGAGTACTTCGAGAGCGAGTCGGGAGGCATCCTCTCGGCGTTTGGCATCGGCCGGGGCGGAGCGGAGGACGAGGTCGGACAGGTCTTCGATCTTGCCGAGTTCCAGGGGGCAGCCCAGCGGGTTCGGGAGCTGTATTCCAACGAAGGCTACCTGTACGCCCAGGTGGAACCGTTCTTCTCGAAGGCTGACGAGGACGTGGGCGGATACCCCGCGGTCCGAGCGGAGCTGCGGATCGAAGAAGGTCCCCAGGCG
>JAPOOQ010000480.1 GCA_026713345.1 Gemmatimonadota bacterium
CGTGGCAAGCGGTCGGCTGACCGATTCAGAAGGACGTGTGGAGACTGACCTGGAGCTGTCCCTTCGAGCCGCCTGGGACCGTCTGGATCATGTAGCCGGCCTGGACCTGGGACCGGTCGGCGACTCCGAAGCCAAGTGCGGTGTAGAACCGGTTTCGGTCGAAGCGCTCTACCGTCCTGCCTGGCCCGATTCCGAGCTCCCCGTTGATGAAGACTTCGTTGTACAGCGCCAGGTAAACGGAGCCGTTTCCGGTCCCTCGTCCATTCAGCGCGACATCGCCGAACAGGGCGTAGCGAAACCGCGTCCGGAAGTCCTGGCCGTCGACCCAACGCTGTTCGTACCGGTAGCGGTGGCGCAGAGAAACGACCCGTCCCAAAGACTGGCGAATCAACGCCTCCTGATACACGCGCCGCTCTCCGCTGGTCTCGTCGCTGTCGCCGAAGGCGCCGCTCGTGATGTGCGCCACGCCACCGGTTACCAGCACCGGGGACCCGGGCAGGGCGTAGGTCAGACCACCCCGGATCAGCAGCTGCTCCAGGTCGGTTCCCGCATCCCAATTGCGGTGCTGCACGTCACCCTGCAATCCCACCGCCGTGTCGTCGAAGCGAGTCGACCAGAACAGCATGTACCAGGCGCCGAGCTGGTCCCAATCGACCGGCGTCTGCGCCCGGGCCGCACCGGGCAACAGCATCGCGGCGGCGAGAACGAGGGCGCCGATGAACACGCGCAGCATGGGGTCAGATGAAGCGCACGACGCCGGTGGAGACGTCATACATCGCGCCCACGATTCGGATCTCTCGCTCCTCCTCCATCGTGGCCAGTACGGGGCTCTCTCGGCGAATCTCCGCCATCACCATGCGCACGTTCTCTTCTGCAACCCCGTCGACGTAGTCGGCGTTGTCGACATCGCGCTCGCCTTCAATCGCCTCCACGGCCGGGTCGATCTTCTGCACGAGCTGCGTGAGATTGCCGAGCCGGGCGCTGCTGATGGCCCCCTTCACGGCGCCGCACGAGGTGTGTCCGAGGACGACCACGAGCTTCGACCCGGCGAGTCGACAGGCGAATTCCATGCTGCCGAGCAGCTCGGTGTTCACGATGTTGCCGGCGACCCTGGCCGAAAAGATGTCCCCGATCCCCTGATCGAAGACCGTCTCGATGGGGACCCGGGAATCGATGCACCCGAGCACGACAGCGAACGGGTACTGCGCGGCGGCGGTCGCTCGAATCTGGTCGCTGTAGTCGCGACGGGCAGGAGTGCCGGCGACGAATCTCGCGTTGCCGTCGGCAAGGAGCGTGAGAGTGGCGTCGGGAGTGAGGGCAGCCTGTGACGCGGCATCCTGGGCCGGCACGAACTCCTGGTCGACTGCCCCTTCGGCCGGCGCCGAGTCGGTCGAGGACTCGGGCCTGGACGCGGAGCATCCCGCCATGGCCAGTCCGGCGGCCGATAGGCCAAGACGTCGCCCAAAGACTCGGCGCGACGTCGTCGGCAGCGTGCTCGAGGTGCCGGCGGCGAACACGGGTGTGGTCCTGTTGAACATCTCGTTCTCTCCTCGTTCGGCCGTATGGGCAACGTGCTAGCCACAACGGGAAGTCAGTGCCTGACGCCTCATATATTAACATCAGCCCCCGTCGTCCGACCCAAGCCGAGCGTCGTGGGCACCACCACCCGGCGAGAGCGGAGGCCAGGCTCGACCGCCGGCACGCTCCGACAGGCGCGCGTTCGGAGCTCGACAGGCGGTCGTTGCAGGCACGACGGGCGTCGCCTGCACCCGAAAGCGGGCTAGGAGTCTGTTCCGCAGGAAATTTTCGCCCCAACATGAAGTGGTTCATGCCAATTACAACCCCAACATGTAGTAGCCGATCGGGCCCCAAACCGTTCCACGGCGCAGACTCCCAGCGCCGTCATGCGTGGTCCGTGTGATGGGTCCGCGGGAGGCGGCGGTCGCGGTCCGCGGCTGTGGTCAGGCGCGGCCGTACGGGGGCATCCGTCGAGGTCGACTCACGCGACGAGAGGCGGTGAATCTGTTTCGCGACCGTGGTGCGTTGACGGTCGCAACCCTTGCGGGTCAAGGGGATGGGGTGGGTATCGGCGGGACCCTCCGTCGTGGCGCAAGTTGTTACTGACACTGCACTTGTACCAGGCAGGGGGCCTTCTGCACCTGAATCGAACCCGTCGCGAGTTCTCCACGCCGGGGCGCTGGCCAGCGCTGGTATACTTCGAGGCGTCACGAAAGTGTGGAGGTGCGCCATGTTGCGAGTGCTCGTGTTCCTTGTGTCGGTGTCGGTGTTGGGTCTTGTCGGCGGGCACCCGCTTGGTGCCCAGACCTGCGACCCCGCCGGAGATGTGGAGTTCGTTTGCGGGACGACCAATCCGGAAGATCTCTACCAGGTTCCGGACGCCCCGTGGGTAATCGCATCGGGACGTTATTCCGCTTCGGAAGGTCCCGTCTACGCGGTGAGCCTTCGTGATCACGGCGTCCAGGAGATCTTTCCCGCGGGAGCGTTGCCGCCAGAGCACGACCCCGATACCTATGCCGCCTGCCCCGGTCCGAACAACGTGTTCCAGCCGCACGGACTGACCCTGCGGGAGGGCGGCGGCGATGTGCATACGCTCTACGTGGTCGGTCATGGCGCGCGCGAGGCCATCGAGGTCTTTGCGCTGGACGTCGGCGGC
>JAPOOQ010000481.1 GCA_026713345.1 Gemmatimonadota bacterium
GACCCTTCCAGCCCCTTGGGAAGGCGGTGGATGGTGTGGCCGGCCGAGCGGGCGGCGGTGGTGGGATCCCGGCGGTTGGGCATGGGGGATGGTCAGGCGGTGTCGGCAGGCCCGGTGGCTTCGGCCGGTGCCGTGGCCCCGCCGGATCCGCTGGTCGCGCCCGTCCCGGTGGCTTCGATCGGACAGGTGATCCCCCGGTAGGGCACATCCGCGCCCGATTCCTGGCTGGCGCGGCTCAGGCCGAAGATCACCAGCTTGTGGTGCGTGGGACGGAAGCCGTGCCGGGCGGCGGTATCCTCGACGATGCGCTGCAGCTCCTCGCTGCGAAACTCGATCACCTCGCCGCTCTCGGTGCACACCAGGTGATGGTGGACCGGATCGCGCGACAGTCGGTGTTCGTACCGCTTGAAGCCCTCGCCGAAGTCGTGCTCCTCGACCAGCCCGCTGCGCACGAGGAGGTCCAGCGTGCGGTAGATTGTCGCCTTGCCGAGCCGCACATCGTTTTCGCGGAGCACCCGGTCCAGGTCTTCCACCGACTGGTGTTGGGCCGACGAAAAGACGGCCCTCGCCACGGCCCGGCGCTGCTGCGTCACCGGCAGCCCCTGTTCGCGCAGGTACCGGCCGAAGATCGCCAGGTACGGCTCGACGTTCGCGGGTCCGAGTCTCATTGCGCCAACCGCCTCAATCCGGTGCCCGCGGCCCGGCGACCGCCTCTTCGAAGAGCTCGCCCGGAAAATCCGCCATAAGCGATTCGAATGCGTCGTCGCAGCCGCCCAGCTCCACCAGGCGGGGACTCCCGAGCGGCTGCGGCCCGCGCCGGACCACTCCCTCCATCACCCGGGGAAGCCGGTCGGCCGGTGCCACGCCCTCGTCGAGGAGCCGGGTGTCGAGGTAGAGACCCCTGCCCGTCCGCTCCGCCGTGTAGCGGGCCGTCACCACCCTGCGGCTCGCGCCCTGGTCGAAGCAGCTGGCCGCAACCAGGCCCCACTCCCGCCGCCCGCGCACCATCGGCGGAAAGATCCACAGGCAGTCGATGGCGGCGTGGCCCAGGCGGCCCGCCATTTCGCGAACGGTCCGGGGCAGAGCCTCGGGGACCCCCGGGTCGTCCCCGGACTCGGGGGAATGGTGTACGCTTACTGGTCTTCTCTGCATATCGCGACAGACCTGGGGTCCGGGTGGCCCTACGTGTCTCGGCCAATTGGCCTCAATCTAGCACGCGGCACCTAGTTTTCGCAGGTCGGACCCTCTGCGAGTGACAGGCCGCCCAGCCACCTCTGGAACTCACGGTCCGATGGCGCGCACAGGCCGGCGTTCCCCGTCCAGGTGAAAGCGTAGAGAAGCCCCAATTGCGGGAATTCGCTGGGAACCGGTCCGGAAAGGCGGTTGCCGGCGAGCAGAAGCTCTTCGAGTCCCAAAGCCTTGGCGAGCTCCGGTGGCAGGGGTCCCGCGAGTTGATTGTCCGACAGCCGAACCCACTGCAGGTTGGGGATGTTGCCGAGGCTTGCCGGAATCGGACCACTCAACAGGTTTTCCTGGGCAAAGAGGTGCCGCAGCCTGGGCAGGTCGCCGAGTTCGTCCGGAATGGGGCCCGTGAGCTCGTTCATATCCAGATCGATCACCTCCAGGCTCGGAAGGCCCCCCAGTTCGCGGGGAATCTCGCCGCTGACCCCCGTGTGCCAGAGGCTCAGAAATTCGAGATTCTCAAGATTCCCCAGCTCGGGCGGGATACGGCCGCCCAGTTCATTCCAATCGAGAACGAGTTGTTCGAGGCTCTCCAGGTCACCCAACGATGGCGGGATCCCGCCGGTGAGTTCGTTTTGGTTGAGGAAAAGCTCTTTCAGCCGGGTCAGCTTGCCCAGCTCCGGGGGAATGCGGCCGGAGAGTTCATTGCCTTCCAGATACAGGGCTCTCAGCGCCCCGAGGTCGGCCAGTTCCGCCGGGATGCTGCCCTTCAGGCCGTTGTGGTTCAGCGCAAGAATCGTCACTCTGCCGTCGGCGTTGGTGAACACATGTTCCCACTCCTCCACCGGTGCGTCGGAGAGCCAACCGTCGCTGCGGTCCCAGCCGGGACCACCCGCCGCTTCATAGAGGGTGACCAGGGCTGCACGCTCGATTTCCTCGGTAGTCCGGGGTTCCTCCGGCGCTACCATGTCGTCGCTGCACGAGGCGGTGAGGGCGACAGGGAGTACGAAAGCCACGATTCGGGCTCGCGGGATGGTTCGTGTCGGCTTCATATCAATCTCTTCTTTCAAGAACAGGGCGTTCATTGCCGGGCCCACAGTCCTCATCCCCCCATGTACAACACCGCCCGGCATGCAGGTGTTCCCGGAAGCCCGCCGATTGGCCCCGTGCGACGGCGCGGAAACGGCTTTTTTCCCCCCCCCCCCCCCCCCCCCCCCCCCCCCCCCCCCCCCCCCCCCACCCCC
>JAPOOQ010000482.1 GCA_026713345.1 Gemmatimonadota bacterium
GGCCGTCGAAGAGGCCGTGGATGCCATCGAGCCACTGGTCGCGGCCGAGTTTCCCGAGCTCCCCAACGCGCGCTGGGTCGCTCTGCGGTTGCTCAACGCCGACGAGCGCGTCACCGAAGCGGTGCGGTCGGGCGAGATCGGCGAGGTGCCGGCCGCCGCTCCCGCGGGCGTTGTGGGCATCCCGGAGGGCCGCGCGCGCATCCTCAAGGCCGCCACCCGGCACCGCTGGGCGCTGAAGCCCGGCTTCCACGACGCCCTCGCCGAGAACGTGTACCGCGAAGCGGAGCGAATCGCCGGCGCCAGCGTTCGAAAGGCAACCAGCAACAAGACCGGCGCCCGGCTGGATCGCGCCCTGGACCGCTGGCTGACCAGCCGCGTGTTCGGCTTCCCCCTCATGCTGGCCATCCTTGCGGTGGTCTTCTGGCTCACGATCGCCGGCGCGAACGTTCCTTCCGCGATGCTGGCCACCCTGCTCATCGACCGTGTTCATCCCGTGCTGCACGGCTTCGGCGCCTGGGCGGGACTGCCGTGGTGGCTGAGCGGGTTCCTCTTCGACGGGGTGTACCTCGCGACCGCGTGGGTGGTCAGCGTCATGCTGCCTCCCATGGCCATCTTCTTCCCCCTCTTCACCCTGCTTGAGGACTTCGGCTATCTGCCCCGGGTCGCCTTCAACCTCGACTCGCTCTTCCGGCGGGCGGGCGCGCACGGCAAGCAGGCGCTGACCATGAGCATGGGCTTCGGCTGCAACGCGGCCGGGGTGGTCGCCACGCGCGTAATCGACAGCCCCCGCGAGCGGCTGATCGCGGTCATCACGAACAACTTCTCTCTGTGCAACGGACGCTGGCCGACCCAGATCCTGATCGCGACCATCTTCATCGGCGCGCTGGTGCCCCCGCATCTGGCGGGCCTGGTCTCGGCGGGCGCCGTGGTGTCGATCGCGCTGCTGGGCATCCTCTTCATGTTCCTGACCTCGTGGGGCCTCTCGCGCACGGTGCTGAAGGGCGAAGCCACCACCTTCTCGCTGGAACTCCCCCCCTACCGCCCCCCGCGCGTCCTGCAGACCCTGTACACCTCGGTTATCGACCGCACTCTGATCATCCTGTGGCGTGCGGTCCTCTTCGCGGTCCCCGCCGGCGCGGTCATCTGGCTGCTCTCCAACATCTCGGTGGGTGGCGCGTCGCTCGCCGAGCACGGCATCGGCCTCCTCGACCCCTTCGGCATCCTGATCGGCCTGAACGGGGTCATCCTGCTTGCCTACGTGATCGCCATCCCGGCCAACGAGATCGTGATTCCCACCGTGCTGATGCTGACCGTGGCGGCGCTGGGCAACCCCGAACTGGGCGCCGGCGCGGGCGTGATGTTCGAGACCGACTCGGTCGGAGAGGTGGAAGGGCTCCTGAGCGCCGGTGGCTGGACGCTGCTGACGGGCGTGAATCTCATGCTCTTCAGCCTCCTGCATAATCCGTGTTCCACGACCATCTACACAATCTACAAGGAAACCCGGAGCGGTCGCTGGACGACCCTGTCCGCGCTGCTGCCGCTCGTGATGGGGTTCGTGGTGTGTTTCCTGGTGGCGCAGGTGTGGCGGCTGGTGGGGGGCTGATCAGCCAGGACGCCCCGCCACCTCCAGCATCTCCGCGACGCTGCAGAGCTTGACCCGCGGCCGCCCCTCAGCCTTCCCACTGGCGGTCTCGTGCGCGTCCAGCCGCTTCCATCCCTCGTGGTCTACCCAGTGCACGCCCCGCTCGCGGAGCAGGTCGGCGAGGTCGGGCGCGCCGCCGGCCGTGCGCACGGCCACCCCACCCTCCAGATCCTCGCGCATCAACTCCACGGTGGCCGCCGCGTCCGCCTTGTTCGTCCCGATCACGCCCGAGGGCCCCCGCTTCGCCCAGCCGACCACATACTCGCCCGGCACCACTTCAACCCGCCCCCCCCCCCCCCCCCCCCCACCCCC
>JAPOOQ010000483.1 GCA_026713345.1 Gemmatimonadota bacterium
CGTGGCTGATCTGGCGGTTCGGGAGGAAGGGGATCTCGATCGGGGTGGGGTGGCCGATGGTCTCGGTAAGGAGGCCGATCATGTTCTTGAAGTAGGGCGTGGTGCGCAGGCCGCCGTTCCACCAGGTGGAGTAGCTGGCGCCGCGCCGCATGGTGGTGCCGCCCTTGCCCTCGACAACGAAGCGGTGGTGCATTGCCGAGCCGACCTGGTCCAGGCTGGTGATGATGATGGGGTCGAGGTTGTGGTTCGGCGGATCGCGGAAGGGCGGGGCGAACATGACCGTGCCCGACGGTCCCGTCTGGTGGTGGTTGTAGACGATCTGCGGGAACCACTCACGGTACATGACCCGGTTCATGTTCTCGCTCTCGGCGAGCGAGGCCATGTAGAAGTCGCGGTTGTTGTCGTGCCCGGCGTACTTGTTGTAGAGGACCGGAACGCCCCCGGACGAGCGCTCGAGGGGATCGTCGTTGCGCATGTACCAGTTGGCGACCAGCGCGTGGCCGTCCGGGTTCGCGTGCACGGCCAGCAGGATGACCTCGTCCAGGAAGCGCATCGTCTCCGCGTCGTCCCGGCTGACCATCTGCCACACGAGCTCCATGAGCTGCTGGATGCCGAGCACCTCGGTGGCGTGCAATCCTCCGTCGATCCAGATGACGGCCTTGCCTTCGGCGGCCAGCGCGCGGGCCTCCTCCTCGGTGACGCCCTCGGCCCGGGCCAGCCGCGCCGCGATCTCCTTGTAGCGCTCCAGATCCGGCCGGTTGGCGGGCGAGGTGATCGTCGCCATCCACTGTTCGCGCCCTTCCGAGGTCTTCCCGATCGACTCGACGGTCATTCGGTCGGACTGCTCGGCAAGCAGGTGCCAGTACTCGGTGAGGCCCTGGTAGTTGACGAGCTGGTAGTCCGTGCCGAGCCGGTACCCGAACTGCTCTTCCGGGGTGGTCAGCTGAGCGGAGGCCGGCACGTGGGGCATGGCCGTTGCGGCCAGGGTGAAGAGCGCGGCGAAGGCCGCGGCGTGTCTGATTCCAGGAGCGATGTTACGAACCGCAATCATGGGATGTCCTCGGTGCTGTGGGCGGTTGGGGCGGCGGGCACGATGCTTCGCTTGCACGGCGCAGGTAACGGGCCTGCGCGGTTTCGTTCACGGGTCCTACAGTAGCTTGCGGGGGTGGGGCGGGAAAGGGTGGGCGCCGTCGATCTGCCCGATGCATCTTCGAGCTCGGGCGCTTCCGGCCCCCCGCCTTCGCTTGACACGGTTCTGGCCAATTTCAGTGGTACTATATAAGATGAGTTGCATTATATACATAGATTCGATATATTTTGCTGTTCATCAGTGCAGAACGTGCTATCACCTGGGTCCCTGACGGTCTGCTCGGCAGACTCACCGGTTTGGAGGAGCGTGAATGAGCGAGAAAGGGATCGGCTGAAAGGGAAATGCCAATGTCCAACTCGAGTCGCGCACCGCTTCCGCCCCCGGTCGCGCTGGTGCTGGACAAGCTGGGGGCGGACATCAAGAGCGCGCGCCTGAGGCGCCGGATCCGGGCGGCCACGATTGCCGAGAGGGCACGCATCAGCCGGACCACGCTCCACAAGATCGAGCGGGGGGCCGCAGGCGTGTCCATCGGGAAGTACGCCTCGGTGCTGCATGTGCTGGGTTTCCACGCGGGGATGGGTGATCTCGCGGACCGGAGCCGGGACAAAGTGGGGCTCGACATGCTGGAGGAGAGCCTGCCCAAGCGGGTAAGGATCCCGAGGAAGGCCGGGTAGCGCCGGGCTAACGCTCCTTGCCGCCGCGCCCGTCGCGCACCGCCTCATCCAGCGCATCGAACGGCAGGACCGCACAGCGGATCCGGCTGGGAAAGCGCCCGACCCCGACCAGGGCCCGCAGATCGCCGAGTTCCTTCGGGGGCGCCGGAGCGCCGGGGACCAGCCCCTCGACGAACGCCTGGCGCAACGCCGGGATCGCGTCGGCATCCTTCCCCTTCGCAACCGCCGTGAGCATGGACGCGGCGGCCTGCGAGATCGCGCAGCCACGACCGTCGAAGGTCACCTCGGCGAGGCGTCCGTTCACGATGAGTACCCAGATGCGCACGGTGTCCCCGCAGAAGCGATTGTGGGCCTTTCCGGTGGACGCGGGGTCGGCCAGCGCACCCCGGTTGCGCGGGCGCCGGAAATGATCGCGTATGAGCGCCTGGTGCAGTTCGTCGCTGCCGCTTCCCGTCAACGTTGCATACCTCGCCGGGGTTGGTAGACTTAGGGTCCCATGAACCCGTACAGCAGACACACGAACGTCGATCCGGTCCTCGCGCAAGCCGTCGCATGGCTGGACGAGGGCCGCCGGGTCGCGCTGGCCACCGTGACC
>JAPOOQ010000484.1 GCA_026713345.1 Gemmatimonadota bacterium
CGCAACCCGGACGCCAGGGCAAACGCGGTGCGAGGGCTGGGCCCCCGCGGGGAGGGGCGGGTGGGGGAATGGATTGAGGGGGGGGGGGGGGGGGGGGGGAGGGGCGAGAGGGTGAGGGCGGCGATGGGGATGGCCAGCCGCAAGAGGGAAGCTGAAGTCGCTGGTCGGCGAGTCATGGCGCGGGCTCCGGTCGCGGGACGGTCGGATGGACGGGCGGTAGGCGGAAGCTGCGGAGCGGTGGTGATGTCCCGCAAGTCGCTGGCGGGGTGCGCGGCCGACAATCCCGGGAGACTCGACCGGAGCCGGGTCGCGGCGTGATTGGCCGCCACTTGGGGGCGACCTTGGCGAAACAGCTCGTGCAACCTCTCATCCCTCTTGCGTGTCTCTGCCTTCGAAGGGTGGTCATGCGGACGGCGTCCACCCAGCCGTCCACGAACCCCACCGGGTACCAGGGAACCGCCGCCGTTGCGGCTCGGGACCCGCAGCGCACGAGAGAGTATCTCCATGTATCTGCCCACCACACGGCTGTTTGCCTGCCTTCTACTGACCCTGGCCGCCCCGCCGATGACCGCCCAGACCGATTCGGCCGGAGTACCGATCATCACCGCCCGGACCCCGCTCTGGGGTCCCGGCGAAGGCTGGACCATCGGCGACGAGCCCCTGGTACGGATCGGCGCGCTGGACGGGGCCCCCGAACACCAGCTGGACGGTGTGGTGGGGACCGTGCGCCTCAGCGGCGGCGACATCGTGATCGGAGAATGGACCACGGGGGAGCTGCGCCGCTACGATGGGGAAGGCAACCTCGTGTGGCGCGTGGCCGGCGACGGGGAGGGTCCCGGCGAGCACCGGTTTCTGGGGGTCGTGGGCCGGCTCCCCGGCGATTCTCTGGTCACCTTCGACCACGGCCTGTACAGGGTTCAGGTGTTCGCCCCGGGAGGGGAAGCGGTCCGGACGATGCGCGTGGAGCATCCCGGGCGCGGGTTCGGTCCCGGAGGCATCGTCGGACTCTCCGAACGGCATCTGGTCCTGACCCTCACCGACCAGCGCGGAGAGGCGCCGCCGCCGGGAGTCGCGAGGTGGCCGGAGATCGATATCCTGGCCCTTTCTCTGGATGACGGGAGCATGCGGACAGTGATGGACGTGCCAGGGCGGGAGGTGTACATGTTCCGGGAGGGCGGGCAGGTCGGGAACTACACCTACACCTTCGGCAAGGGACCAAGGTACGCGGTCTCGGGCGGCCGGCTGGCGCTCGCGGACACGGAGCGCTTTTCGGTGCGTTCGATCGCGCTCGACGACGGCTCCGCCACGTGGATACTCAGGCGGAGCGAACCGGCCCGCGAAGTCACGAGCGAGCATGTGGAGGCCTACGCGGAGTTGATGGCATCCCTGATCGTCGGCAGGGAAGGAATGTCGGAAGACGCCGCGGAAGCGGTCAAGAACAACGCACACCAGGATCCCATGGCCTCGACCTTGCCGGTGCTGCATACACTCCACCTGGACGCGGTCGGGAACCTCTGGGTGGAGCCGTACTCGCTGCCCGGCGCCGACATCGCGCCGTTCCAGGTGTATTCGCCGAGCGGCGCCTGGCTCGGGGCCGTTGCCATGCCATCCGGGCTTTCGCTTGAGGCGGGGCGGCTCAGACTCGGGAGCGGGCCGAAGTCGGGCTTCGAGATCGGCGACGACTACATCCTCGGCGTCTGGCGGGACGAGCTGGACGTGGAGTACGTGCGGTTGTACGCGCTGGAGAAGTGACCAACCAATGAACTGGTCGTATTGTCGCCTTCTCGCCCTCGTGGCCCTGGCGCTGGATGCCGGGGTCTGCCACCCGCAGGAAATCACGATCCTCACGGAAGACCAGTGTGCCTCCTGCACGATCGAAGTCACCCCCGACATCGTGCTCGGCACCGACGGCGAATCGGTGATCGGATACGCCGTCGACATCCAGCGGCTCTCCGACGGCCGTTTCGTGATGGCCTTCGACGATGCGCCGTACGAGTTCACCGTCTTCTCTGCCGATGGCTCCGCGTACCGGCGTGTGGGCCGCAGAGGCCAGGGGCCGGGGGAGTACGGGCACGTGTGGACGATCAGGGAGCACGGCGACAGGCTGCATGTATTCGACAGGGCAGGAATGCGGATGACCGTGCTGGAACGCGACTACGAAGTGGTGGGCACGATGCCGGTAGTATGCTTCTTTTGTTTGGCCGCGGACATGGCCGTGCTCCCCGACGGCTCGACCGTGCTGAACTTCGGCGTTCCCGAGGGCGCCTCCGAGCGGGACAAGACCCCGCAGGAGCTCATGGCCGCGGAGCGCTGGCTCACCGTTCACATCATGGGAGAGGACGGACAGCCACGGCTCTCAATGGACATGGCTGACCGGACCGAGGGCGGGGAACCCTTCCGCCATCTTGAGATTGCGCCGGACGGGTCGCTGCTGTCGGCCCGTTCAACGGAGTACCGCATCGATCGCTGGGATCCGGCAACGGGAGAACACCTCGAGTCCGTCCTGCGCGAAGCTGACTGGTGGCCCGAAGTCAACCCGGCTTTCTCCGGCGGGCCCGACCAGCCGCCCCCGACGAGGATGGAGGCGATGCATGTGGACGAGGCCGGGCGGCTGTGGCTGTACATCAATCGACCCACCCGGGACTGGCGGGACCACGTGGAGATCGGTTTGCCGGTGGAGGGTGCCTTCCGCTATGGGCCCGGAGCGACGGAGTGGTTTGTGGAAGTCGTGGACATGGAAGCGGGCAGGGTGATCGTGTCGCAAGTCGTGGACGTGGAACCGGGAGCGGCGCGCTTCTTCGCCCCTGGCTGGCTGGCCGTCTACAATGAGGACGGATTCCCGCAGTACCGGATGCACCGGGTGCGGTTGCTGGAATTGGAGCAGTCCTGAAGCGGACTCTAGAGGTCGCGCTTGCGCATGCTCAGGAATGAAATCAGGAGGAATATGGTGCTGTAGGCCAGTACCGCCATGACCATAACCTCGACGTCGAGAAACTCGCGGGGCGCGAGTCCCCGCCCGGCTCGGTCGGCGTTGACCGAAGCGAGTAGTTCCGGGTAGTGCGCCAGATCGTCTCCGAGATCCTCCGAAATGTTGGCGGGGAAATACTCGGTGAGGCTTCTTGCCGTCTCGCCCGCGCGCATGATCAACCCGACGATCACCCCTTCCACGAGGAAGTACAGGAACAGGACGCCCATCGCCGGTCCCGCAGAGCGGATCAGTGTCGAGAGCATCAACCCCGCACTCCCGAAGAACAGCAGGTTCAGGGTCAACCCCCCCAGGTAGCTGAAGTCGGTCGAGCGGATGATTCCGGGACCCCCTTCGCTCGGGCTGAAGAGCGTACCACCAACACCGATGAGAAGCGCTGTTCCCACAAAGAGCACGATGAGCCCTGTCAGCAACATGACCTTCCCCGCGTAGAGCCGCTCCTTGCTGAGCCCGTCGATCACGTTTTGCCTGCCCGTGCGCCAGGAAAACTCCGGGGCCACGAGCAGAATCATCAGCACGGCGATGAAGAAACCCGCCGGCGAAGTCAACCCGGAAAGAACGTTCGGCCAACTTTCCGGCAGGGCATGGGAGAAACTCGGGGACAATTGCGCACTGCGCACGTTGCTCACCGCAATATTCGTGTTGATCGCGGCGAAGACACCCACCGCCACCCAGAGCGCCCGACGCTTGACCGTCTTGAGCGTCTCGATCCGCAGGAGCACGCCTAGGATCTTCACGACGCGATCTCCGTCATCGACTCGAAATCGCCCCCGGTGAGATCGATGAACACGTCTTCCAGGCTCTGACGGTGCGGTGCCAGGTACGACAGATGAATCCCCTGTCCCGCCAGGTAGCCGTTCACACCCGCCAGATCGCCGCCGCTCAGGCCGACGATGATCCCGTCATCCGTGCGGCGCACCGAAGTCACCTCCGGGCAGTCCGCAAGCGCGGCCATCAGCGCATCTTCGTCCTCGGCACGCAGCAGCGCCGACGTGCCCTCGCTCACCACCTCGTCCACCGTACCCTGTACCATGATCCTCCCCTTGCGCACGATGGCGACATGGGTGCAGGTGCGTTCGACCTCCGACAGCAGGTGGCTCGAAAGGAAGATCGTCTTGCCGCGGCCGGCCAGTATGCGAATGATCTCGCGGATTTCACGCATGCCCTGGGGGTCGAGACCGTTGGCGGGCTCGTCCAGGATGATCAGCTCCGGGTCGCTGAGCATCGTGGCCGCGAGGGCCAGACGCTGCTTCATGCCGAGCGAATAGGTGCTGAAGCGATGCCTGGCGCGGTCGGCCAGCCCGACCAGCTCCAGGCATTCCCTAATGCGCGAACGTCCCACTCCCTTGATCGCGGCGGCGACGCGGAGATTGTCGCGGCCGCGCATGTACGGATAGAAGTTGGGCGTCTCGAGGGTGGCGCCGACGCGTGAGCGAGCCGCCAGCAGCCCCTTGGCATCGGAGGCGCCGAAGAGCCGGAAGCTGCCGCCGGTTGGATTGATGATGCCCACCAGCATCCCGATGGTGGTGGTCTTGCCGCTGCCGTTCGGACCCAGGAAGCCGAACACCTGGCCCTCTTCGACGGCGAACGACACCCGGTCGACCGCCAGGACGGACTTGTCGGGGCGCGTGCCGTAGCGCTTGGTGAGTTCACGGGTCTCGATGATGGGCATGTATGGACCCCGGTGGAGAGTCGTGCGTGCGACAGTGACGGTTACGGGTGTCGACGCGTGCGGGTTTCAGCGGAGGTCGGACCGAAACCGGAGCTTCCCGATGGAAACTCCGAAGCATCCACCGCTCGTAGTGGGCTGCGGAGACACGGAACACCGGAAACCGGGAGACCCCAATGTCGAACCCTGCCCCCTATCACTGGAGCGCGATCCCGTTGTTGCTCGTCATCGCCTGCGCACCTGAAGACTCGGAGCCCGCTGCTTCCTTCGCCGAAGGCTGCGTCCTCAACACCGCCACCGTTTGCGAAGATTGCCTGGTGCTGGAACACGAGTTCCAGATCGGATCCGTCGCTGGACCGGGTTTCATCTCGGGCCGCGGCGGCGAAGATCAGATCGTCCGGGACGGATCCGGCAACTACTGGCTCGGGCAGCGCGAACACATGAACGTATACGATCCCGACGGAGAGTTCATCCGGACGGTGGGCAGGAAGGGTGAGGGGCCCATGGAGTTCGAGCGAGCCTATCCCTTCCATGCCGACGCTGGCGGCCATGTCCATATCTGGGATCCCCACAACCTCAGGGTGACGATCATCGCCCCGGACTTCGCGCTCGTGGACGAGAAGCCGCTCTCCGGCCGGCAGATCAACGACATGATGGCTATCGACGACGGCAGCCTGTATGTCATGCAGACATGGAGCAGCGACCCCGCGAACCCGGGCCAGCCGCTCCACATCGTCGACGGACAGGAGGTGCTGGTGTCGTTCGGCGCGGAGTACGGCCCCGGAGACGATCCTTCGGACTTCAATCCCCTCGATGAGAGGTATGCCGCAGTTGCTCCCAACGGCTCCATCATGGTCGCGCACCGGGAAGAGTACCGGATCGAGGCGTGGTCCCGTGACGGCCAGCTCCTGGGAAGTCTGACCGGCCCGGATCTCGAAAACACCGCATTCGAGCCCGGCGAGGTCACGGCCGAGAACCCGCTTCCGAATTTCCTGACGGATCTGCACGTCGACGCCTCCGGGAGGGTGTGGGTATCCCAGCTGGTCCGTCGCCCGGATTGGGTGGAGAGATCGGAGGAGGATCCCCAGGGCGGTCTGATGCCTGCCGGCATGGATATCCTCAACTGGTTCCGCAGCCGGATAGACCTTGTCGATGTCGAAACGTGCACCCTGCTCGCTTCGCACGAGCAAGACCCCTTCTTCCTGGATTTCGTGGAGGACGGACTGATCGCGGACGTGGAGTTCTCTCCCGCAGGAGCGCCGCTGGTCAACCTCAAGCGGATAGGGCTGCGGGGCGAGGCGGGTGCGCCGGATGGGGACACTCAGCGGATGAGCGCGGTGGAGCCTGTTGAAGCTCCGGAGGCGACGGCTGGGGTCGGGTTCGGTGAGACGAACGCCTCCGGATGGACCGTGTTACTCGACATCGACGAAGGCGACCTCAGAGACACGGTTCGCTATGCCTTGTCCCCGTGGGTTGAGGAGCCCGAGCCGCTTGGCCAGGCGGACGGGGACTTCCGCAGCAGGATCTATTACACATGCCTTGATGCCCAAGAAAGGGAGCTCGGCGGTGTCCATGTGGACTGGCCCCTCACGGTGTTTTTCGGGGCACCGCCGCGTCTTGCGGGTGGGGAGGAACTGGAGCCTGGCGGGCTCTCCGAGCGCCTGGAAGTGTCCACGCACTGGGGCGGTGAGATGGTTGAGATGAATGTGTATGCCGTGCCTCGGGGCCGGCGGATCATTCTCGAACACGAGGATGCAGCCGAGAGGGAAACGGGCGATAGTTCGCACGCCGAGTTCCTGAGGCGTCTGCTGGAAAGCGGCTCCGCGGGGCCCGACGTCATGGTGATCGAGATGGACTGGGAAGACGTGGGGCCGGTCAGCTACACCTATTCGCTCGAGGGTGCGGCCGATGCGATCCGCGAGGCGGGAAGGCCCTGCGTGTTGCCGTGAGCTACGGCCTTGCGGGTGCCTGAATCAGACTCTGCTGCGGGATGGACTTGCGGAGTCTCGACGAACCCCGGTGAGCGCGTTGAACTTCATGGTCGATAGGGTGCCGGCCCCTCGTATGGCGTACCTACCGCAAGATACTGGATGGGAACACTGAGCCCCGTCGCCTTGTCGCGGCCGATCCCCAGGAGATGCATGCGGTCGTCTGGATCCCTCCAGACATCCATCAGCAGGAAGTAGAACGAAAGAGTCTGCCGGTGCAGAACACTCCCTTGATCACTCAGGAACACGAACTCCGTGTAGAAATCCTCGCGCTCCGGGAGTCGACCCTCCACGCTTTCGGGCAGCCGCGAAACTGCCGCGAGGAAGCAGCCGTCCCGAAGCCTGGTGAAACCACCCAGGCTTGGATGCCGCCATTCGAACTTCCACCCACCGCCTTCCAGCGGAGTCGCAACATCGCGAACGTAGTCGTGAAGAATGTCCGGGTGCATGACCCGGGCGCTGAGTTCCGAATCTTGGAAAAGCATGAATTCGAATGGTACCCGGCGGGCGTAGGCAAGGCGTCCGGCACCGGTCTCGGCGATGAACCCGTTGTTGTAGCGCGCCCGAAGCACGGGTTCCTCAAGGTCCGTCCGAAGCTGTCCCATCCCTCCAAGGTATTCGCCATCCGGGCTGTACACATGCATGGCGTGATCCGAGGACGGGACAGCCCCGGCCAGCACGAGATTGCCGTTCTCGAGAATGCTGAAATCCCGCGCCGACAACGAAGGAAACGGTTGCATTCGAACAATACGCTGGAAGCTACCGGCGGTGTCGAAAAAGCTGATGCCCGCCCATGGATCATAGACCGCGATGCCTTGATCGGTCGCGCGCACGATCATGGGCGACCGAAACTCGCCGGGCCCTTCACCCGATCGTCCGATCCGCCGTACGAAATCACCATCAAGACTGAGCTGCAGCACCGCCCGGCCCAGCACGTCAACTACATAGACTCCGCCCTCGGGGTGCCGGGCGACCGACGACGGCACCGCGATAAGATGATCGGACGGGCTGGTTTCGGTCGGCGCGTACCGCCACTCCTCCGTCAGCGCGAGTCCACCCGTGAACTCACATTCATCCGAAGCCCCAACAATCGTCTCGTTCGAGATCGTCGGGAACGGGAGAGCCAAAACGACCAGCGGCGTGGCCATCGCTGCGATCTTGTGAGTTCCCATATCCTGACCTCCATGTCCTGAAGAACCATCGACGGAATCGTCTCTACCGAACCACACCGCACTCAACGAGGGCGTACGCCAAAGACAGAGGAAGGGCGGCGTTGACTAGACACATCAGCCCCTGCGGGGGTTGCAGAGCCGTTGAACCTGGGCGGGAGTGACTGGCGGCGACCCCGACTTGACACACACGACTTCATGTCTTAACATGACGACTTGAGGTCGTGCGATCGCTGTCAACGAGGACTCCTGCCATGACGATACCCACCCTGCCCAACGCCGAACTCGCGGTGATGGATCTGCTCTGGAC
>JAPOOQ010000485.1 GCA_026713345.1 Gemmatimonadota bacterium
CAGGACGACACCGAAATCGTCACCGTGTCGGTGGACGACGAGGAAGGCATGAAACGGATGATCGACCGGGTGAGCGCCTCCGACGGCGTCGCGCCTGACTTCATCATGCTGTCCGACCCCGACCACAGCGTCATCGACCGCTACGGCCTCTTCAACGAGGACGCCCCGCCGAACCGTCCCCTGCCCATTCCCGCCACCTACGTGATCGACAAGGAGGGGGTCGTGCGGTATCGGTTCGTCGAGGTGGACTACCGCGTGCGCCCCTCCAACGAGGACGTTCTGGCCGCTCTGGAGGCGCTGAGGTAGCACACCTCGCCCCCGGCTTGTCGCCGGAAACAGCGGTAGGTCCGGGACAAGGGTGTAATCTCTACATTACAATATGTAGTGTCCGGTTTACATTTCTTGCCCTCCGAGGCCCCTTGCCAGCGGGGTTATACTAAACATCCTTCGTGATTTTTTTGCGTAACGGATGACCATATGCCGCCTCGCCCCGTGGGTGCCTCATGAGCCTCTCGGACAACCTGCTGGCCGACACTTCGTTTGATCTGGGCTGGAGCCTGATCGAGCGGTTCGCGGTGCTCGTCAGGGAGTCGGGTTCGATCGACGAACGGGCTGCCGCGCACTTCATCACATCGCGGCTGGAAGTACTGGGGGTTCCCTTCGAACTCCACGAGCCGGAGCTGTACCTGTCGGTCCCGCGTAGCGCGTCGGTCGATCTCGATGGGACCGAACTCGCCGCCAAGCCCCCTTCGTTCTCGTTATCGACCGGGCCGAAGGGGCTTTCCGCGGCGCCGGTCCACGTGCCGGCGGCACCGATCGAGGAAGCATCGGAGCTCTTCAAGGCGGCGCACGAGGGTGAGATGCCGGACGTCGCCGGGAAGATCGTCGTCACCGAGGGCTATCCCATGCCCGCATCGGTCAAGCAGTTCGAGGCGGCCGGCGCGGCCGGACAGGTGTACATCAACCCGGGCGTCCGGATTCACTGGGGCATCTGCACCCCCATCTGGGGCGCGCCGGGGGAGGCTCAGCTCGACGAGAAGCCGACCACGCCGGTCGTGGCGATCAACCGGCCGGACGGCGACCGGGTCATCGAGGCGATCGAGGGCGGGCTGGAAAGCCTGACCATCAACACGGAGCTCGACGAGGGCTGGTTCTCCTGCCCGCTCCCCGTCGCGCGCATCGACGGCCGGGAAGAGGACTTCGTGCTCGTGCACGGTCACTACGACTCGTGGGACATCGGCATCGGCGACAACGCCGTGGGTGATGCTACGCTGCTCGAACTCGCCCGCATCCTCCACGAAAACCGCGAAGAGCTGCAGCGCTCCGTCCGGATCGCCTGGTGGCCGGGCCACTCCACGGGCCGCTATGCGGGGTCGACCTGGTATGCCGACAACTTCGCGCTCGACCTGCACCGGCACTGCGTGGCCACGGTGAACATCGATTCGCCCGGCTGCCGGGGGGCCACCGACTACGACGAGGTGGCCTGGATGGCCGAAGCCGGCGAGGTGGCGAGCTCTTCGGTTCAGGCCGTGGCCGGTGTCGAGCCCACCCGGCAGCGGCCGCAGAGGGCAGGGGACTACTCCTTCAATCACCTCGGCATCAGCTCCTTCTACATGCTCCTCTCCAACATTCCGAGCGAGGAGCGGGAGCGCCGCGGCTTCTATCCGGTGGGCGGGTGTGGCGGCAACATCGCCTGGCACACGGAAAAGGACAGGATCGAGATCGCCGACCGGGGCAACCTCGAGCGCGATCTCAAGGTCTACCTGACCGCGATCGGGCGCTTCGTGAGCGACGAGGTGATCCCGCTCGACTTTCGCGAGACCGTGGCCGAGCTGAACGAGGCGCTCGAGGATTACGAGACCAAGGCCGTCAAGCGCTTCGATATCAGCGCCGTACGGTCGGGGCTCGACGCCGTCACCGAACGGCTGGAGTCGCTCTACGCGCGGATCGAGGACGGCGAGATCGAGCCCGCGGCGGCGAACGACCTCCTCCTCAGGGTCGGCAGGCTGGTGGTCCCGCTGGGGTACACCGAACGGGCGCGTTTCGAGCAGGATCCGGCGACGCCCCGCACCCCGATCCCGCACCTCGCCGGGATCCACGAGCTGGAGGAGCTGATCGAAAACGAGTCCCCCCGGCTCCCCTTCGTCCGCACCGACCTGAGGCGCGGCGCGAACGAGGTGGCCCAGCGGCTGGCCGAGGCCACCTGGCTGCTCGACAAGCTGGGGAAGGCCGACCCAGGCCCCTGAAGCCGGCGCCGGGAGCCTGTAGCGCGCCCCGGCCCCTGAAGCCGCTCCCCGGCTCGGCAGCGTGCCACGGGCGCCTGGCACCGTCCGCCGCCAGTCTTGTCCCGGAGGCCCGAAGATGCCAGCCTACATGAATCGTCAGTTCGTTCAGTTGGCCAGGGAAGAGGAACATGAAGAGAGTATCTGTCGCAGCGCTTCTGGGGTTCGCAGTTGCCGGCATCCTGCCGCACGCCGCTTTCGCACAGGGCTTCGGGGGAGCGGTCGCCGTCGCGGGTGACCAGGTGCTGGTGGCGCAGTCCCGCGGTCCGGACGGCGGGACCGTCTACATCTACACGATGGCCGGCGGTGAATGGGTGGAGTCGGGCAGCATCATGAGCCCCGATCCGGCCCCGGGTGACGGCTTCGGTTCCGGCCTGGCGGTTTCGGGCGGGCGCCTGCTCGTTACGTCCTCGCCGGGTGGTGGTGGGCGGCGGCCCGGCGGCCCCGGTCGGGGAGGCGCGGAGCAGTCGGCGCCCGCGCGTGTCTACGTCTTCGAGCGGACCGGGTCGACGTGGACCGCCACAGGCATGGTTGCACCCGAGGGACTGCCCGAAGGAGTGAGATTGGGGGCTGCGGCGACCAACGGCGACCTGGCTGCGGTTGCGGCCGCCGTGCCGCCCCGTCGGGGGCAGGACAACACGCTCATTCGCAGCGACGGAATGGTCGTGGTGTTCCGCAACCAGGGCGGTGAATGGGTGCAGGAGGCCGTCCTCGAGTCTCCGCGGTCGGACCAGATGACCGGATTCGGGGGATCCCTTGCACTGTCCGGTGAGATGCTGGTGGTGGGCGCTCCGCAGACCGACTCGCTGGCCGGCGCCGCATTCGTCTACGAGCCGGGTGACGGTGGATGGACGATGACG
>JAPOOQ010000486.1 GCA_026713345.1 Gemmatimonadota bacterium
CAGTTCGAAACCATCCATCCGTTTCTCGATGGCAACGGTCGTCTGGGACGACTGCTGATCACCCTGATGCTGTGCGACGGGGGACTGCTCCGGGAGCCGCTTCTTTACCTCAGCCTGTACTTCAAACGCAATCGGAGCACCTACTACCGGCTCCTCAACGACATCCGGCACACCGGAGACTGGGAAGCCTGGCTGCGGTTCTTCCTGGAGGGTGTGCGCGAGGTGGCGGAAGCGGCGTTCGTGACGGCCCGGTGCGTCAGCGAAACGATCCGCGACGACCGATCACGAATCGGCCGTCTGGGCCGCCGTGCGAGATCGGCGCTGCGGGTGCACCAGTCGCTCGTCGAGCGTCCAGTAGGGGGAATCGCCCATCTCGCTGGGCGAACCGGCCTTTCCGAGCCGACCGTGGCCGCGGTGCTCCGGATCCTGGAGGAACTCGAGATCGTGGAGGAGATCACGGGCCGCCAGCGGGGCAGGATCTACATCTACGAGCGCTACCTGGGGGCCCTGCGGGAAGGGACGGAAGAGCCGCCCGGGTAGAGCCGGGTCAGGTCTCCCCCTCCCGCCCCAGATAAATCACAACCTCCAGCACCTCGCCCGTCGGCTCGCACTCCGCCCCGGTGACCTGGGCCTGCCCGTCGAGGACGATGTCGCCGCTCGGAAGCACGTTCCCGCGATAGAAGTTGTCGACGCACCCGGCGTTGAAGGTCACGACGAGGCCCGGAGGATCGCCGGCATCGACGGTACCCTCGAAAGTGTACTCGCTCTGGTACGGATCGGTCCCCGACAGGTCGGTCCATATGCCCTCGGTCGTACCCTGGCCGTGAAAGGATCCTCCGGACTGGTTCAGCGTCAGCTGGAATGTGGATGACACGTTGATTCCCTCGGTGATCCCCACACCGATTCCAGCGTAGTCCCCGGCAATATCCGGGTACGTCTCCGGCTCGGTGCTGGTGCACGCCGTGAGCGTGGCCAGCAGCAGCCCCGGCACTACTCGCCGTGTCATTGGTCTTGGCTCCCCCTTGGTGTTGCCGCTATTCTCCACCGATTGAATACCGTCACGTCAGAGTGATTGAATCAGGAGGGAGTTGTTCTCATGCGCAAGCGAATCACCCTATCCGGCGCGGCGCTGATCGCCGTTCTCGCGACCTCGGGGTGCACCGAAACCACCACGCCGCCGCTCGAACCGCTCGATACGGTCATACTCGACGCGGACGACGCCATCCGGATCCGCATGCTGCTGTCGGTCACGGTCGCGCCGTCGCTGGGGGCGGTGACCCGGCACGGGGCTGCGTTGGCCGCCGAGGACATGGGGCCCATCCATGGCCGCGAGGTGGAGCTGGGCGATCCCGTCGACACGAGCTGTTCGCCGGAAGGCGGACGCGCGGGTGCGATGGGAATCCTCGGGGACCCGAAGGTGGTGGGAATCATCGGAACCAACTGCTCGGCCGCGGCCGTGGCGGCGTCGCCGGTCGTCACCGACGCGGGCCTGGTCATGATTTCGCCGAGCAACACCTCTCCGCGGCTCACCTCCGACCTGGCCGGCAACTCGGCCCCCGACCATCACTTCGGTTACTTCCGCGTGTCGTCAAACGACCTCCACCAGGCGCGCGCTCTCTCGGACTTCGTGTACAACCAGCTGGAGCTGCGGACCGTGGCCACCGTGCAAGACGGCGACCCGTACACATCCGCCCTCGTGGAGGCGTTCACGGATGCGTTCTCGGCCCTTGGGGGCTCAGTACCGTCCCAGGCTGAAATCACGAAGGGCCAAACCGACATGACGGCGGTCCTCGCGGAGTTCGCTGCCGCCGGCCCGGACGCCGTCTTCTTCCCCCTCTTCGTGACGGAGGGATCGGCCTTTGCCGCCCAGGCGCAGGCCTTCGACGGGCTGGAAGGGACAACGCTGATTTCCGCGGCGGCGCTGCTCGTCTCCCAGTTCCTCGCGACCCCGCAGTCGGAAGGGATCTACTTCGCCGGACCGGAGGCCGACTTCCGCTCCAACGTCAACGAGGTGACCGGCCGTAGCGGCGAGCAGGTTCTCGCGGCATACGACGCCCGGCACGGCGGCTTCCCGCTGTCCCCCTATTGGGCGCACGCCTATGACGCCACCACCATCCTCCTCTCGGCGATCGAGGCGGTTGCGGTGGAGGAGGGCGACATGCTGTACATCGACCGATTGGCAGTGCGCGCGCAGGTGAGGGCAACCTCCATGGGCGGCCTGGTCGGCACGGTCGCCTGCGATGCGTTCGGCGACTGCGGCACCGGCCGAATGAACATCTACCACCACACCGACAGGAACATCACCGACGTCTCCAGGTTGCCGGTTGTCTACGTCTACAACCCCTGACGAAACGCCGGCTTCGGTCCCTCCCGTCAGTACGCGGCCAGGACTCGCACCACCCCGCCGATCCTCATCCGGATGGTTCCGGCCCCGGGCACCTGATTGGTACCCTCCAGCTGACGGTGCATCGCCGAGTGTTTCGGCAGGTTTTGCTCGGGGTCCCAGAGCACGTATCCCGTGGCCGTGCCCGTGAGTCTCTGGTCGGACAACGCATCCCCCACCCCTTCGATCATCTGCATCGACACCTCGCCCTCCACGGCGATGTTCAGCAGCGTCCTGCCGTCCACCAAGGTGTCGCCCACAATGGTGTACGTAAAGACGGTCTGAGTGGCGGATTCCGACGTTTCATCCGTGACGGACCAGCCCACCGTGTCCACCCACATGCCGCCCAGGCCCACCGGGTAGCCGGGGAGCCGCGGGAACATGTCGAAGGCGATTCCGGGGAACGGAGTCAGGTCGGCCACCGCACTGTCGAGTGCGGGCATCGCACCGACTTCCACGTGGCCCTGGCGGCTCACCACCATCGCAAGCGGCCCGCTGATCTGGTCGGCGCCCGCGACCCGGGTTCCCGCGAGCGCGTTGGTCGAGACCACGTTGAACCCCACCACGCTGCCGACCACCCCGACGCCCGCGGGATCACGTGCGAACACCATGTTCATCGTCAGGAGAGTCTTGGTCGTCACCTCGAAGTCCGCCGCTGCCGTGCTCACCTCCACCACCAGGGAGTCCTCGATGTGGAACAGGGCGGTCGGGGGCGACGGGACCCCGTAGGCGAAGCTGGTGGTCGGTCCGGTGCCCGTTGTGGGGGCCGCGACGGTGGCGGGGCTCGGCCCCCCGGCACAGGCGGCGACAAGCCCGGCGCAGACGGCGGCCGACAGAATGCCGATGATTGGGGGCGGTTTACTGTGGTCCATGGTTTCCTCTCAGGTCGATTCGGTCGTTCTCACGCTTCCCGCCGGGGCACCCTAAAGATTACGGAGGCAGCCGTGCCTCGCTTACACCAATCCTACATTGCCGTGGTCGGACCCGCCGCGGCAGCCTGCGCCGAAAACAGACAGACTGTCTGCGCTGGAAGGTGCGGTAACCCGGCTCAGTTCTCCAGCCTGAAATGCGAGGACACGGTCACCTTGCTGCCGAAGGTGCCCATCGCGCCCATCGACGCCGTCCCCTCCATTGCCTGGCTGGTATGTCCGAATGCGACAAGCCCGCGCTCGGTGTCCCAGAGCAGCAGGCCCGTTAACGAGCCCGTCATGTTTTGCGTGATCTGCATCCCGCCCATGTCCATTGTGCCCTCCGTCTCGGACGTGCCTGCGACCGCGATGTGCAGGTACATCCGGCCGTCCACAACGGTGTCTCCCACGAAGGTGTAGGTGGAGACGGTAGTCGAATTCGCGTCCATCGCGGCGTCGACAACATCCGCTTCCATACCCGGGGACACCTCGGTGGTGTCGACCCACGTGGCGCCCGGCTCCAGGTTGCCATCGGGCAGGGGCGGGAAGAAGGGTTGCGCCATGTTGGACTGGTACGACATCTGCATGCCCATCGCCGGGAATTCCGGCATTGCGGTGATCTCCGCCTTGCCCCGGCTGTCCATCACAAACTCGAGGACGCCGGCAACGTCGAGGTCCGGGATCGGCGTGCTCCCCATCATGGGGTTCGACATCGAGCCATCCAGGTTTGCCACGGTACCCGTCACGCGCAGGCCGACCGGGTCCGTCGCAAACTCCAGAACCAGGGTTGCCAGGGTCGAAATCGTCGTCGGCAGGTCCCCGCCCGGCATGCTCGCAATGCTCACGATGGTGTCGGCCGAATGGTAGGTGGCGGTCGGCGGCGATGGGACGCCGTACCTGAGCACTTGCGCCGCCGCAGCGGGTGTGCCCGGTCCTGTCCAAGCGGTGGTGGCCAACATCGCGCCAGCGGCAAACAACGTTGCCAGGCGCGCTGGAACTGTTCGTCTCTCCATGATTACTCCCTTATCCGGCTTCAAAGCCCGTTTCCCTGTGTGAACCGTCGCAAAACGGTTTCGTGGACGACGATCCGCAACGGCACAGCGCGCCTTTCGTCCCCTGTGATGTTCCTCCGTCCGACGCCGCCACCGTCAGCGGCCCGCGCACCAGCAGCGGCCCGTTGGCGGCGCAGACGATGAGGACGGGCTCGTCCGGCGCCGGCTCCTCCCCGCCCGGCACCAGCCGCCCGCCCTGGATCGCGCCCGGATCGTCGAACCCGACTCGGCGGTGCGACCCGTCGCAGAACGGCTTGTTGGCCGAATGGCCGCAGCGGCATAGCGCGACATCGTCCGTATCGGCCACGATCTCGCCCGCCACCTCGACCCGGATCCTGCCGGTCAGGCACAGGGGGCCGCTGTCCGGCACCTCGGCCACGTTGCCCGCTCTCCGCTCGTCACTCATTCTCGTCTCCAAAGTCGCGTTGCGTTGTTCGTTCACATGCGCCGGTACCGCGGCCCGCTGCCCCCCTCGCGCGGCGACCACCTCGGCCCGAGCACGTCGGTCGCCTTGCAGTCCACGCAGTTGGGCGCGTTCACGCGCAGCCGGTCGCCGTCGCGCTCGTACACCCCGGCCGGGCACAGGTGAACGTACATCTCCGCGACCTCCGCCGACACGTCATCGCCCACGATCAGGTGCGAAGGGATGTCGTCGCGGGTCTGGTTTCCGCTCTTGAAGACGGCGTCGACCTTGGAGACGGCGAGCGGGCCGGGGCTCTCCCTCGCCGCCGGGGACCCGTCGGCTTCGGCCGCGCGTTCCGAGTCCGCCGCCAGCCACTTCCCCTCCTCTGCATCCGTGTCCGTCGGGATCCGACCCCCCGGCACCCGACCCCCCGTCACGGTCGCCAGGCTCGCCTTTACGCCCCCCATCACGAACCCGCTCTTGAACGCCAGCCGCATGTTGCGGTTGCGCTTCAGGTCGCTGACCACGTACGAGCGGTCCACCGCCTCGGTGTAGGGAGCGAGCGCCGCCTCGCTCACATCGTCCGCCTTGAGCGCCCGGTAGATCGCGCGCGCGGCAAGAATCCCGGAGTGCATCGCGTAGTGGATCCCCTTCAGCGACGCCACGTCCACATACCCGGCCGCGTCCCCCACGATGCAGATCCCGCCCCCGTGACGGCGCACCGGCAGCGAGTGGTAACCCCCTTCCGGGATCGTCTTGGCGCCCCATTCGACCATCTCGCCGCCCTCCAGGATCCCGCGGAAGAGGGGATGGTGCTTCACGCGCTGCAGCAGCCCGTGCACGTCGAGCCGCGCGTCCCCGTAGTCGAGGCTCACGACGAGACCGAGCGCGACCAGGTCGTCCGCGAGCGGGTACGCGAACGTCCCCCCGAATCCGTCCTTGATCAGCGGCCAGCCCATCGTGTGAACGATCCGGTCCAGCGGCCGCTTCACCTCCCACAGCTCCTTGACGCCGAGCGAATGGATCTGCGGGTTCGCCGACTCCACCTCCTGCCAGTCCAGGTACGCCTGGGTGAGGGCGCCGCGCGTCCCCTCCGAGAGCACGGTCACGCGCGCGGTCACGTCCACCGGCGGCATGTAGTTCGCCCCGCCCGGCTCGCCGTCGCGGTTGAGGCCGCGCGGCGCCGTCCGCACCCCGATCACATCGTCGCCGTGCACGAGGAGGCCGTCGGCCGGGAAGCCCGGCAGGATCATCACGCCCGCCTCCTCGGCGCGCTCGCCCAGCCAGCGCACGATCTCGCAGATCGACGCGATGTGGTTGCCGTGGTTGCGCATCGTCGGCGGTGCGGGGATGCGGATCGCGCTCCGCTCGGTCAGCATGTACACGGCTTCACGGCCCACCGGGCGCCGGAATGGGAATTCGGGAACTTCCATCCCGGGGAAGAGCTCCCGGAACGCGCGCGGATTGACCACCGCGCCCGACAGGTTGTGGTCCCCCAGCCCCTCGGCCTTCTCCAGCACCCCGATCTCGACCTCGCCGACCCCGTCCCCCGCCTCGTTCCCCTCGGCCACCAGCCGCGCCAGCTCGATCGCTCCGGCGAGCCCCGCGGGCCCCCCGCCGACGAACACGACATCGAGCGGCACGGCCTCGGCGTCCGCCGGCTCGCGCAGAATGAGGCTATCCATCGGCAGCGCCGGCTGGTGCCGGGCGGGGTGAATGCGTGTGGCTGTTTTCATCGGTGTTAACTTACCCCCATGAGCCCATCCGCACCCACCGCCCGGTCCGCCCGCTCGCAACCCGACACCCTCGCCGCCCTCAGGGCCTCCGGCTACCGCTCGCGTCCCGTCAAGGACGAGATGCGCGACAACCTGATCGCCAAACTGGAGTCCGGCGAGACGCTCTTCCCCGGGATCCGCGGCTACGACGACTCGGTCATCCCGCAGCTGGTGAACGCGATCCTTGCCCGCCACGACTTCATCCTGCTGGGACTGCGCGGGCAGGCGAAGAGCCGGATTCTGCGGCAACTCGTGGGACTTCTGGATGCTCGGATGCCCGTGATCGCGGGGAGCGAGGTGAACGACGACCCCCTCGCGCCGATCTCCAAGTACGGCCGCCAGATGATCGCGGAGCACGGCGACGACACGCCGATCGAGTGGGTGGAGCGCGAACAGCGCTACCTGGAAAAGCTCGCGACGCCCGACGTGACGATCGCGGACATCATCGGCGACCTCGACCCGATCAAGGCGGCGCGCGGCGGCCACATCCTCTCCGACGAGCTCACCATCCACTACGGGATGCTCCCGCGCGCGAACCGCGGCATCTTCGCGATGAACGAACTCCCGGACCTGTCGCCGCGGATCCAGGTGGGGCTGTTCAACATCCTCGAAGAGGGGGATGTGCAGATCAAGGGCTACCCGATCCGCCTGTCGCTCGACCTGCTGATCGCCTTCACGGCGAATCCGGAGGACTACACCGCGCGCGGAAAGATCATCACGCCGCTCAAGGACCGCATCTCCTCCGAGGTGCGCACCCACTACCCGCCGGACGTGCACGTGGGGATGGCGATCACCGAGCAGGAGGCGTGGACGCAGCGCAACGGCCGCCCGCTCGAGATCCCGACGTTCGTGCGCGAGGTGGTCGAGCGGATGGCCTTCCTGGCGCGGATGGAGAAGCGCGTCGACCAGCGCAGCGGAGTCAGCCAGCGGATGCCGATCGCGGTCATGGAGACGCTGGTGTCGAGCGCGGAGCAGCGCGCGATTCGCCAGGGCGAGAGCGTGGTGGTCCCGCGGATCGGGGACGTGTACGCGTCGCTCCCCGCGATCACCGGCAAGCTGGAGCTGGAGTACGAAGGCGAGCTGCAGGGAGCCGGCCGGATCGCGCGGGAGCTGATCTCGCTGGCGTCGGGGATCACCCTGGACAACTACCGTGAGATCGCGCGGGGGGTGGAAGACGAACCCGAGGCCGCGCCAGCCGACTTCGACGAGGACGAGGAGCTCGAAGAGGACGATTCCGATGTGGAGCCGATCATCGAGTACTTCGAGGGCGGTGGGGTGATGCAGGTGTCGGAGGACGCCGCGGCGGCGGCGTGCGTGACCGGCTTCGGGCAGATTCCGGGGCTGCTGGCGCTGGCCGAAGAGACCGGACTGGCGCCGGAGGGAGCGTCCGACGGGCTCAAGGCGGCGGCGTGCGAGCTGATTCTGGAAGGGCTGGTGTGCGACCGGAAGATCAGCCGGACCCGGGGTGGGGGGTACACGCGAGCCACCGGGTGAGGAGCGCGCCGATCTTCTGCTGAGCGACCGGGAGTGCCCAGTCGTCGAGGTCGGTGTGGTGGACCCAGGCGCTCCCGCGGGGTGCGGCGGCGCCGGGCCTGCGGGATGGGCAGCCATCCCGCCGCGTGGACGGGGGGACCCGGATGATGACGGGCCGGTAGGCGGCGCGCAGGTGCGTGAAGGCGTGGTGGACCACGGGCAGGGACTCCGCCGGGCGGAGATCGGATGCCGCGAGCGGCAGCGCGGCTCCCACCCCCACCCCCCCACCCCCACCCACCCGCACGGCAGGGACCTCCCACATGCCCGCCAGCAGTCCTTTCGGCGGCCGCCTCACCAGCAGCGTCCTCCCGGCTTCGTCCACGAGAACAGCCACCGCGTACTCCACCCGGCGCACCCCCCTCCCCCGCCCCCGCCGCGCGGGACGCTCCCCGACCGTCCCCGCCTTCCGCGCGCGGCACCACCGCGCAACCGGGCACTCCGCGCACCCCGGCGACCGGGGCGTGCACACCGTCGCGCCCAGCTCCATCATCGCCTCGTTGAAGTCTCCCGGGCGCTCCGGGTCGACCAGTCGCGCGGCCTCGCGGCGCAGCCTCCCCGGCGCGGGGCGCTCGAGGTCCAGCAGCCGCGCCAGTACGCGCTTCACGTTCCCGTCCACCGCCGGAACGGCCCGGCCGAATGCGATGCTGGCCACCGCGCCGGCCGTGTATTCGCCCACCCCCGGCAGCGTCCTCAGCTCGTCCGGATCCGCCGGCAGGCGTCCCCCGTACCGCTCGCGCACCACCTGCGCGGTCCGGTGCAGGTTCCGGGCGCGCGCATAGTACCCCAGCCCCTTCCATTCGAGGATCACGTCATCCAACTCGGCGCCGGCCAGTGCATCCCAGTCGGGGAACCTTCGCATCCAGCGCTCGTAGTACGGAATCACCGTCTCCACCCGAGTCTGCTGCAGCATGAACTCCGACACCATCACCCGGTACGGGGTCCGCCCAACCCGCCATGGCAGCGCCCGGCGACTCGCGTCGAAGTGCGCCAGCAGCGCGCTGCGGATAGTCTTCATCATGCGCTTCACCACCTACACCAAATACCGGAAGGGCTGGTTCGACCTCCTCAATCTGGCGGACCTCGTCGAGTCCCTGTCCGACTTCCTCATGGACGGCGGCTTTGCCGGAGGTCCGCACTTCCACCCCTACTGGGGCTGGTCCGGGCTACAGGATACGTCGTCCATCGACGCGCTGAAACAGGCGCTGCTCGGCGCGCTCCTCGAGAGCGGCCAGCTGACGCCCGAGATGGTCGAGGAGCTGCGAGGGGACGGTCCCGGCAACCCGGAGGTCCGGCAGGAGATCGCGGAGCTGCTCGACGAGATCATCCGCAAGATGGTCGAGGAGGGCTACATCAACCTGGAAGGGCAGCCTTCCGGGGCCGCCGCGGGCGGGACGGGCGAGGTCACCGAGGGCGGGCACGTCGACGACGCGCGCGAGGCCGCGGGGCAGGTCCACTTCAATCTGACGCGGCAGGGCCTCGACTTCCTGGGCTACCGGGCGCTCCGGAACCTGCTCGGTTCGTTCGGCCGGTCCAGCATCGGTTCCCACGAGACCCGCGAGCAGGCGACCGGGGTGGAGGCGGACGCCGGCAGCAAGGCCTACGAGTTCGGCGACACCCTGAATCTCGACATCCCCGAGACGCTGAAGAACGCGATCGCGCGCGACGGGCTTCAGGTCCCCATCGACCTCGACTACCGGGACCTGATGGTGCACCAGACCGACTACCGTTCGTCGTGCGCGACGGTGCTCATGCTGGACATCTCCCACTCGATGATCCTCTACGGCGAGGACCGCTTTTCGCCGGCGAAGAAGGTGGCGCTGGCGCTCTCGCACCTGATCCGCACCGAGTTCCCCGGGGACTCGCTGCGTGTCGTGACCTTCGGCGACCGTGCCGAGGAGATCCCGCTGGCCCGCCTGGCGAACGCGCAGGTCGGCCCCTTCCACACGAACACCGCGGAGGGGCTGGAGGTCGCGCGGCGGCTGCTGAAGGCGCAGAAGAAGGACATGCGCCAGATCATCATGATCACCGACGGGAAACCCAGCGCGATGACCCTGAAGGGCGGACGGATCTACAAGAACTCGGGCGGGCTCGACCGCAGGATCCTGCGCGCAACCTACCGGGAGGCCTCGGCGTGCCGGCGGGCGGGCATCCCGATCAACACTTTCATGCTCGCGAACGACGCGTACCTGGTCCGCTTCGTGAAGCAGATCACGAAGATCGCCCGCGGCAAGGCCTACTTCACGTCGACGATGACGCTGGGGCAGTACATCATGCTGGACTTCCTGAACCGGAAGCGGCGCGCGGCCTGAAGCGAGCCGGCAGCCTACGCCGCCCCTCCGGCTTACGCCACCCCCTCGAACGCCTCCGGATTGACCGCCGCGGCCCGCTCCGCCCGCAGCTCCGGCATCACCGCCCGCTGTGCGCGCTGCACCAGGAACAGCCCCTCGATCGTGAGCCCGAAGACGGCGAGTCCCACGCCCAGGACCGCGCCGCCGACCGCCGCGTCCCGCAGGAAGAGAGCGGCCGCGACGATGCTGACGACGCGCAGCACCGCCCCCGTCCCAACCACCACCGGCCGGCCGGAGCGGACGAAGAGGCCCTGGTAATACTGGCGGATTCCGTATAGCAGCGGGTACGCGGCCGCGATCGGCAGCGCGGGCCCGGCTACCCCGAGCAGCCCCGCCTCGAGGGCGAAGAGAAAGCGCAGGATGGGTTCGCGGAGCGCGGGGATCGACAGGGCCAGGAGCAATCCCGTCATCGCGAAGGCGACGAGCGCGCCCCAGCCCCGCACTCGGCGGTGCGTCTCCGAGCACTTCACCAGCGCGATGCTGGCGTGTTGCATCTGCCCCACCGGGGCCGCGATGAACCAGGCCACGGCCTCGACGACCGCGAAGGCGGCGATCGCGCGGTCCGGGTCCGCCGTGCGCGCGAGCACCGCGGTGATGATCAGCGGCGTGGCCCACCACAGCAGCACGTTGAGCATGAGGGGCGCCGAGAAGCGGGCCACGTTCTCGCTGTCGACCTCGCAGTCGTCCTGTTCGAGCTGCAGCTCGGGGGTGCGCGCCCACATCACGACCGCCATCTCCACGACCATCCCGGCGGTGAAGGCCGCCGCACCGAGCCACGCGCCTCCTCCGGTCGCCAGCAGGCTGAAGGCCACCACGGCCAGGATCGCGGTCCTCCCGCCGGTGGCCCCCGCGATGGGGACGGTGCGGTGCCCCGCCACGAGCCGCCCCTGGTGGGCCGCGCGCACCGCGGTCAGGAAGGGGACCGGCCAGAGCCACTGCATCGCCTGCACGGATTCGCTGAGGACCTCCGCGCTGACCCCGATGAGCCGCGCGAAGACCAGGTCGCCGGCCGCCGTGTAGGCGATCAGGGCGCCGAAGAGCGAGAGAAGGGCGCCGGTGAGGTAGGCGAAGCGGGTGACGGGCGAGAACGAGCCGCCGGCGAGGAGGCGGGCGGCGGCCACCTGCTGCACGACGAGCAGGGGGGCGTAGAGGACGCCGCAGACCGCGAAGGCGGCCTGGTAGCCGGCAAGCGCCGTGATCGGATCGACGGAGCGGGCCAGCGCCGCCGCCAGGATCGGATTGGTGGCGGTGAGAAGGAGGCTGGTTGCCGCGAGCGGCGTATAGAAGCGGGCAAAGCCGCCCGCCGTGACGAGGGACTCGCCGTCGTTCACCGGGGACGGGCCCGCGTCGTGTAGTCCGTGACGTCGATCGACTCGTCGATCAGCATGATCGGGATCCCGTCCCGGACCGGGTACAGGATGCGGCCGTCTTCGCGCAGCAGCCCCTCGGTGACCGCATCGGCCACCGCTTCGCCCCCCAGCGTGACGGCCCTGCCCGCCGAGATCGCCGCGTTGAGGCCTTCCAGCACCTCGGGGCCGGCCATGGCCACGGGTTGCTTGCTCTCGGGGCAAACCAGGATCTCGATGAGTTGGGGATCGACGGTCACGCTAGGTCCTCCTGGTGGAAGCGGGCGACATCGCACAATAACGTACCGCAGCGTAAACTACTTGCGCGACCGTTTGCACAGGAAGGCAAGGTGCACAGGAAGGCAAGGTGAGCGACAGAATGGACAAGTGGAAGAACATGGCCTGCCTGGCGGTGATTTTCACCGCCGCCTGCGGGTCGGGGAACGGCGGGCAGGTTCGCGGGGACGCGGGCGGCGGATCGGACACGGGCGACGAGCGTGCGGCACCCGCCAGCCAGGCCCCGGCACTGCCTCCCCCCGGGACGGCCTGGGTAATCTTCGGGACCGACACGGTCCGCGCGGAGGTCGCCAGCACACCCGAGGTGCGCGAGAAAGGTCTGATGGATCGCGGCTCAGTGCCGGACGGCACGGGCATGCTCTTCGTCTTTCCGCGGGTCGAGGAGCGGTCGTTCTGGATGAAGGACACGCACGTGGCCCTCGACATCGCCTTCTTCGGCGACTCCAACCAGGTGATCTCGATCCGGCAGATGGAGCCCCTCGACGAGTCGCTCACCGACTCCGGCGGACCCACGTCATTGGCGCTGGAAGTGCGTCAGGGCTGGTTCGCCGATCAGGGGATCGAGGTGGGCGTGGTGGCCGAAATCGTCTTCGGGCCCGGGCTGAGTATCAGCTAGGCCGACGCCAGCGATAGCGCGCTCGATCGACCGCCAGGTCCGTCCCTGGCGTTCCTTCTCCGGAAGGCGTCCTGGATTTTTTCCCGATCGGGAAAATAATTCCCGGAAATGCCACTTTTTTTCCCGATCGGGAAAACCAGGGGGGGAATTTGGTCCGAATTGTCCCGATCGGTAAAATTCCGCGAACGCCTTGGGAACATGGCTCCCCGAAACCGGGCCTCCGCGGCCAGGAGTGGCCGACGGCCCTCAGCCCGACGCCCTCAGCCCCCCAGCGCCTCCTCGAAGGCCGCGACCAGCGCCTCCGCGTCGTTCGCGGTGTTGTAGACGTTGGGGGACACGCGCACGCTCGCACCCCGGAACGACACGCCCACGCGGTGGCGGGCCAGCGCGGCCTTGAGAGCGCCGGGATCCCCGCGCGGGGGCAGGCCGAGGCCGAAGAGGTGGGGGCTGCGCCAGCGCGAATCCTCGACGCGCACGCCGAGCTCGCGGAGGCGGGCGAAGGCGCCGTCCATGAGCGCGGCGCAGTAGGCGGATACGCGCTCCGGGCGCCACTCCAGCACCAGGTCCAGCGACGCGGAGAGCGCCGGGATGAGGGCAAAGTTGCTGCGCTGGCCCACATCGAAGCGCAGCGCACCGGGCTGGTATTCATCCACATAGTCGACCAGTCCGGCGAAGTTCTCCGAGCCGCGTCGGGCGATCCACGTCTCTTCCAGCGGGACGCCGTCCAGGTAGCGGTCGCCGAACCAGGCGAGCGACAGCGAGTACGGCCCCAGCAGCCACTTGTAGCCGGCCACGATAAGCGCGTCGGGCTCGAGCGCGGCAACGTCGATCGGCGCGGCGCCCACCGTCTGCGTCCCGTCGAGAACCAGCGCGGCGCCGACTTCGCGGGTGCGCGCCCGCACGGCCTCGATGTCGAAGCGGGTCCCGTCCGTCCAGTGCACGGTCCCCATCGCGACCACCACCGTGCCGCCGTCGATCTGCTCGAGGATGCGGTCGGTCCACCCCTCCCCACGGCCCCCCTCGCCCGGCGGCGCCACCACGCGCAGCTCCCCCCCCTGTTCGGCGACCAGGCGCCGCCACGGATACACGTTCCCCGGGAACTGCTCGTGCACGATCACGACATTGCTCCCCCAGCCGGCCCGCGTATTGCGCGCAATCGTGGACACCGCGTACGACACCGACGGCACCGTGGCGATCCGGTTCGCCTCGGCCTCCCCGATCAGGCGCGCGAACCGCTCGCGCAGCCCGTCTACCGGCGCGAAGAAGTCCTCCGGCGCGATCGCCTGCGGGAAGCGCTTGGCCCGCAGCCCCTCGATCCCGGCGCGCTCGGCCACCTGCGGGAGCGGCCCCATGTACGCGCAGTTCAGGTAGTGGAAGTCGTCCGGGAGGGAGAAGTGGTGGCGCTGGCAGGGGAGACGGGCGTCGGTCACGATCCGCCCGGCAGGTTGGCCTCGACCCACGCCTGCGTGACGCCGTGCAGCGCGATCGGCGCGTCGCTCAGGGCTTCCATGTGGATCTGGTTCACCATGTCGTGCACTTGTGCGAGGTCGGCCCGCTCGTCGGTGAGCAGCCGCAACACCCCCGCGACCACCTCGTCCGGGAGGTCCGCCATCGCCACCACCCAGTTCATCACCCCGGCCGTGTGGAGCGCCTCGTCGGCACCGGGGTAGATGCCGGCCGGGATCTCGCCGTGGGTGTAGTAGGGGTACTTCGCGCGCAGGGCATCGACCCGGTCCGGCTCCATGGCGATGAGGCGCGCGCCGCCGGTGGTGGTCGCCTCCAGCACCGCCGCGGCCGGGTATCCCACCGAGATGATCGCGGCGTCAATGGCGCCGTCCTTCAGCGCCGTGGCCGACTCGGGGAAGCTGAGAAAGCGCTCGGTGATATCGTCGTAGGTCAGGCCGTACGCCTCGAGGATCTGCCGGGACATCTGCTCGGTGCCGCTGCCGGGCGGACCGACCGACACGATCCCCCCCGACAGGTCCGCCAGCGAGGTCGCGGTCGAGCCGCGCCTGACCACGATGTGCGTCATGTTCGGGTAGAGCGGGGCCAGAATCCTCAGGTCCGCCACCGCTTCCGGGTAGTCCTGGCCGCCTGAAAACGCCTCGTAGACGGTGTTGCCGGTGGCAAACGCCAGGTCCGTCTGCCGCCCGCGCAGCCGGTTGACGTTCTCGACCGATCCGCCGCTTACCTCGGCCGTGTACTGGCGCGCCGGATCGGATATGGAGAGGCGCGCGGCCATCGCGCCGCCGAGCGGATAGTAGATGCCGCCGGTGCTCGCGGTCCCCAGGCTGAGGAACTGGCGGGGGCCGGCGTCGGAGCAGGCGGCGGTCGTGAGCGACAGCGCGGCGAGCGCGGCCAGCGACAGCGCGAAGGCGCGCGATTGGTTGCTTGGGGTCATGTGTTATCACGAGTCGGAAGTGTGTCGTCATGGCTCACGCCGAGGAAGGCGGCTCCGAGCAGCAGCACGAGGCCGATCCCGTCCCACATGAGGCCGGGGGCGATCAGGGCGATCGCCGCACCCATCAGGACAATCCTGCGCCAGAGCGCGAGCGGTCCGGTCACGTGGCCGATCACGGCGCCCGCGAGGGCCACCACCCCGATGAGCGCGGTCAGGGTCGTGGTGGCAATCTCGGCCGGAGATCCCTCCAGGATCAAGGGGGGCGCGTAGATGAACATGAACGGCACCAGGAACCCGGCCGAAGCGAGGCCCATCGCCGTCCAGGCCGTCTTGAGGGGGGGCGAGTTGGCGATCCCGGCCGCGGCGTAGGCGGCGAGCGACACCGGGGGCGTCACGTTCGAGATGCACCCGAAGTAGAAGATGAAGAGGTGTGCGCCGAGGAGCGGGACCCCGAGCTCGACGAGGGCGGGGGCGCCGAGTGCCGCGAGCACCACGTAGGCGGCGGTGGTCGGGAGTCCCATGCCGAGGATGATCGAACCGATCGCGGTGAGGATCAGTGCGACCAGCAGGTTCCCCTGCGACACGACCACGATCAGCTCCGACATCCTGAGCCCGATCCCGGTCAGCGACGCCACACCCACCACGATCCCGGCGGCGGCGCACGCGGCGGCCACCTGGACCGCGCCGGAGCCCGCCTTCTTCAGCGCGCGGGCGACCTTGCCCCGGTCCGGGCGCGTCCCCGGCACCGCATACGCCGCCAGCAGCGACACCACGACCCCCCAGAACGCGGCCCGCATCGGCGAGCGCCCCAGCGCCAGCATCACCACGATGATGAGGACCGGCAAGAGGAGGTGGATGCGCGCCAGCACCGCCTCGTCCCGGGTGGCCACCGACCCCTTCAGCCCCACCTTGGTCGCGCGGAAATGAATGGCCCAGAGCAGCGCGGCGTAGTAGAGGATGGCGGGGATCGCGGCCGCGAGGGCCACGCGCGCATAGGGAATGTTCGTCCAGGTCGCGAGGATGAACGCGCCCGCGCCCATCACGGGCGGCATGAGCTGGCCGCCGGTGCTCGCAGCCGCCTCGATCGCGCCCGCGAAGAAGGGGCGGAAGCCGGAGCGGCGCATGAGGGGGATCGTGAAGGTGCCCGTGGTGACCACGTTGGCGACCGCGCTGCCGGAAAGCGATCCCATGAATGCGCTCGCCACCGCGGCCGTTTTGGCGGGGCCGCCGCGGGTGCGTCCCGCCACACGGTCCGCGAGGCCGATCAGGAGCGCGCCGCCCCCGGCGACGTCCAGGAACGCGCCGAAGAGGACGAAGAGGAAGACGAAGTCGGCCGACACGCCAAGCGGGACGCCCCAGATCCCCTCGGTGGAGAGGAAGAGTTGCTCGATCAGGCGGCCGGGATTGTAGCCCCGGTGCGCCAGGATGCCGGGCAGCCACGGGCCCAGCAGCGCGTACGCGAGCGCCCCGGTCGCGACCACGACGAGCCCCCACCCGGTCGCGCGTTTCGCGAGGAGGAGGACCATCCCGACCACCACCGCGCCCGCCGCCAGGTCCAGCGCGGTGGGGCTCCCCGAGCGCAACACCAGCGCCTCGTGCTGCGAGACCAGGTAGAACGCGCAGAAGGCCAGGGCCGCGCCGAAGACGGCGTTGAGGGCCCAGCCGCGCCAGGATCGGGGAAGGGTTCGCACCCCGACGCCCAGGAACGCCAGCGTCCCCATGAGGGCGAGGTGGACGGGGCGCTGCACCAGGGCCGTGAAGGGTGCGAACCCCGCGCCGTAGAGGTGGAAGATGGCGGCGGCCGCGGCGACCGCGAGGACCGCCTGGCCGCGCCGGATGGTGGCCTGTCCGCCCGCGGGTCCCGGACCGCTCTCCGCTGGAGACGTCGTCACCCGGCCGTCCGTGACCCCGTGCGTCCCGCCGGCGATGTCGTCACCCGGTTGTCCGTGACTCCGCGCAGGCTAGAAGCTGGGAGCGAACGCGACCGCGCATCCGGCGCCGACAAGCGCGAAAACCACCTGAAGCACCATCAGTACCGCGATCGTCGGACCCGAGCTGCGCCTCTCGTCCAGCGTCGCCAGCCCGATGCCCGCGACGACGATCGCCCAGAGGCCGAAGAGCTGGAACTGGTTCAGGAAGTACAACAGGAACCCCTCGGGCAGGAACGGGAAAAAGGTCCCGATGGAGAGCGCCTCCTCGAAACTCCCGGAACGGATCCAGAGGGGCACGCCCACCAGCATCCCGACGAGGCTCACGATACCTGTGTGCGAGATGACCGACAGGTGCTGCTTGAAGGTCGCATTGTCGCCGCGCATGAAGACGAAGATCACGTAGGTGAAGACGCTGATCACCACTGGAATCACCAGGAAGACCACGGTCGCACCCACACCGCCCGCGACCCTGGCAAACACCACCACCTCCTGTCCCGAAGCCTCCATCTGCGCCTCCCAGAACGCGTTGGGCAACGACCCGATCGCGGCTCCCATCCCCACAGCCACGAACAGGACCATCGGGAACCATGCGGGGTTCTGCCCGAGCGCCCGGAAGAGCTCACCCGGCTGCACGAAGACCATCCACAGGCGCTTGAAGAAGTTCGGTCGCAGAGGCGGCTCTTCGAGCAGCGGTACCTCGTCGGCCCGCTCGTCGTCGAACAGCGGCTCTTCGCCGGGCGGCGTGCTGTATTCGTCCATCGCGTTAGTTCTCCAGTGTGAGTTGGGTCGTCGCGCTGAACGCTATGGCGACACGGGTCCCGTCGGGCGCCGCCATGCCGCCTTCACTGCTACGGGAGACTTCCGCTGACGCCATCAGTCCCCTTTCCAGGTCCCACAGGTAGTAGCCGCTCTCCGAGCCGGTGAGGTCCATGGACATCCCCTGGCCACTCATCGTCATCCGGCTTTCACCGGAAACCGCGATCCTCAGGTGGGGCCGGCCATCGTGGGTGGCTTCCCCTTCCAGGGTGTACGTGTAGACCACTACGCGCTCGCCTCCATCCCCGACGCCGACCGTCACCGTATCGACCCAGGTGGCGCCAGCGCTGGCGTCGCCGGCCGGAAGGCCCGGGAACAACACTGCGTGCGGATCCACCAGAATGGGCAGGTCTCCGTCCGCCCGCCGCGATTCCGAGACGACATCCGCCAGTCCCTGCCCTCCCAGCACCGCCTCGAAAGTGCTCGCCACGCCCGCCTGGGCCTGGGACACCACTTGCGCTCCTCCCATCGGATCGGTCATCTGCGCCTCGAAGGAATTCAGTTCGGCGGACACCCGCACACCCTCTCCGTCGGCAGCGAAGGTCAGTGCATAATTGAAGGTGGATCCCCCGCCGAGTTCGATCGGTCCCATGGGACTGCCGGTGATGGACATGCTCGTGTTGTCCGTCAGCACATAGGTCGCCGTGGCCGGCGAAGGCACAGTGTACGCAAGTTGCTGGCCCGCGGCTGTCGAGCCGGGCGAGGCGAGGAGCGCCGCCGGCAGGAGGATTGTGGCGATTGAAAACGAGCAGCGCATGGCGTGACTCCCGGCTTCGGATTGGCGTGTGCAATCGCTTGACGGCCGGTCCGTTCGACCGCTTCGTCGATTGAGCCGCCAACCTACCCGCTGTGCGCTGGCCGAGCAAGCTGGAAGGGGTTATCCTTTTCGGCCCTTCAGCACCGAGGCAGCACCGACTTCTCCGAGGCAAGATGAGCTACAGGACGAACCCCGACAGGATACTTGAGAACATCGACCGCGCGCGCAGCCGGGACATCGAGCGCGCGCTGTCGCTTAATGACCGCCAGGCACGCGGGCGGGAGATGGACACGGAGGTCCCCGAGGGAGACGCGACGACGCCTGAGCGCCTGCGCCGGATCTTCACACTCGTCGAGGCCGGGTACCGCCGCGCGGCGCAGGGCACGGAGATGACTCCGCTGGCGAACCGCTTCCGGGCAATCGGCGACATCTCGCACCACTCGGCGCGCGGCGACGTGAGCGTTTCGATTCACTACCACGACTCCGAGCGGCGGGACGACGTCGGGGTCGTGCCCTTCGAAGTCACCCCGCGCGACCTGGAGGAGACGAAGAAGACGACCCGCACCAGCCGTCCGGATGTGAACGCCATGAAGGTGCTCCGCCTGCGGCTCCGGGACGGCGTGCTGGCGGCCTACCGGAAGGTCGAACCCAGGCTGCGCGACGCGCTCAAGGAGCGGGCCGATCTGGGCCACGTGGAGGCGGAAATCACGCTGGATCTGCGACCGCAGGCGGAGGAGTAGCCTCCGGGCCGGCGACGATTTCGGCCGGGCCGCCCATTTAGCCATGTAGGCGCCCCGCGACATCCGCCATCTTGGCGGCATGAACGCGAAAAGGGACGAATTGCTGGGCCAACTCCTCGTGGACGGGGGGACGTTGAGCGCCGCGGCGCTTGCAGCTGCGCGCGACGAGCAGCGCCGGTCGGGGCGCGGGCTGGGGGAGATCCTGGTGCGCAAGGGCCTCGTCGACGAAGTAGAGGTGGCGAAGGCGTTGGCGACTCAACTGGGGCTCGCATACGTCGCTCCCCCGCTCACGCCGGATCCGCTGGCGCTGAAGAAGGTCGAGGCGGGTCTGGCCCGCGCCAGGGGAGTGCTGCCGCTGTCGCTCGAGGGGCGGCAGCTCACGGTCGCCATGGCCGATCCCCTCGAGACCGACGCGATCGATGAACTGCGCTTTCGCTCGGGGTGTCATGTGGAGGCGGTCGTGGCGCCGCCCTCGGCGGTGGCGCAAGGGGTGCGCGATGCCTACGGCGGGGAGCTTCCCGAGCTCCTCGACCGGCTCGGTTCCAGAACCGCGCCGCAGGGAAAGGGAGACCTGCGCGACCTGGAACAGGAAGCCAGCGCGGCCCCGATCGTCAGGATCGTCGACCACCTCGTTTCGACGGCCATCGACAGTCGCGCCAGCGACATCCACATCGAGACACTTGGCGCGGGTTCGCGAGTCCGACTGCGCGTCGACGGCCGGCTCGCGACGGCCACCGAGCTGCCGCCCGGCACCCACGGCGCGGCGATCTCGCGCGTGAAGATCATGGCCGGGCTCGACATTTCCGTGCGCCGGCGGCCGCAGGACGGAGGCTTCACCGTCCGGCGCGGGAACGCGGAGCTGACGGTCAGGGTGTCCACCATCCCCACGCATCTGGGCGAGAAGGCCGTGCTGCGCCTCCTCGACCCCGGCGACGCGCCCGCCGACCTCTCCTCGCTCGGGCTGTCCCCCGGCGACCTTTCCCGCCTGCGGCAGGTCCTCGCCAGGCGGCAGGGAGTGCTCCTCGCGGCTGGGCCGACCGGTTGCGGCAAGACGACCACGCTCTCCGCGGCGGTGGCGGAGCTGTCCGGCGCGCAGATCAACATCGTCACCCTGGAAGACCCGATCGAGTACCGGTTCCCGGGCGTGGCCCAGATGGAGATCGACAACAAGGCGGGAGTCGATTTCCCGTCCGGGCTGCGCGCGATCCTGCGGCAGGACCCCGATGTGATCCTGGTGGGCGAGATCCGTGACCGGGAGACGGCGGAGATCGCCATGTCGGCGGCGGTGACCGGGCACCTGGTCCTGACGACGATTCACACGGTCGACGCGCCCAGCGCCGTGGTGCGGCTCCTCGAGATGGGCGTGCCGCGCTTTCTTGTGGCGGGAGGGCTGGCGGGGGTGGTCGCGCAGCGGTTGGTGCGCAGGCTGTGCTCGCGGTGCGGGGGCCGCGCCAGCGAGGAGTGTTCGGTCTGCACCGGCGGCTACCGGGGACGCAGCGGCGTCTTCGAGGTCCTCACCGTTGACGACGACCTGCGCACGGCCATCAATGCGGGCGCATCCCTGACCTCGCTCCGCACCCTGGCGCGCCGCGGCGGAATGGATTCGATGGCCCGGGACGCCAGGCGCCAGGTGGCCCAAGGGGCGACCACTCCCCACGAGGCCGGCCAGATCATCGCGCTGACCCGCGGCGCCGCACCGAATTGCGACAGCTGCGAAGCCCCGCTCCCGCCCGGGGCCGCCGGCTGCCCGATGTGCGGTCGGCCGCGCGTCCACGTCTGCGCCTGCGGTGACCCCCTCGACAGACGGTGGCGCTACTGCCCGGCGTGCCTGCGTGCCGTCACGGGAAGATAGCCCCTCGCTGAGGGAGCGGGCCGGGCCCGCCGGTCCGTGCCCGCGCGGCAACGGCCCCGGGCGCGCTACGCTTCGAAGACCTCCATCCGCGTCGTGAGCGCCTCGATCCGGTCCACGCGCGGCTCCACCCCGATCCCCGGCCCGTACGGGACCGGCATCATCCCGTCCACCATCTCGAATTCGGGGCGCACGATGTCCTCTTTCCAGTACCGCTTCGAACTGGAGATGTCCCCCGGAATGGTGAACCCCGGGAGCGTCGCCAGCGCGACGTTGTGGGCACGCCCGATGCCCGATTCGAGCATGCCGCCGCACCACACCGGCCACCCCGCGGCCCGGCAGGCGTCGTGTATGGCCACGGACGACCGCAGGCCCCCGACCCTGCCCGGCTTGATGTTCACGATCCGGCCCGCCCCGAGGTGCAGTGCGAGCCTGGCGTCCCCCGGCGAGCGGATGGACTCGTCGAGACAGACGGGCGTGTCGATCCTGCTCTGCAGCGCCGCGTGGTCGAGCATGTCCTCGTAGTGGAGCGGCTGCTCGATCATCATCAGGCCTAGATCGTCCATCTCGCGCAGGCGCGGGAGATCGCGCGACAGGGAATACGCCGAATTTGCATCGGCCATCATCGGCGCATCGGGGAATCGGTCCCTCACGGCCCGCAACATTTCGACATCGCGGCCCGGCTTGATCTTCAACTTGATCTTCCGGTACCCCTCCGCCATGTATGCTTCCACCCTGGCAAGGAGTTCCGCATCACTCTTTTGCAGGCCGATGGAAACGCCCACCGGAACCGCCTCCGTCTCGCCGCCCAGAAGCTCGCGCAGCGGTACGCCACGCCGCTTGGCCTCGAGGTCCCATCCCGCCATCTCGATGGCCGCACGCGCCATGGGGTGCCCGCGCAGCCAGGGGGCCGGACGCAGATCCCGACCGTCTTTGAATTCGCTGCCGACCAGCCCCGGCAGGAGCCAGCGGGTCAGCACATGCCACGCGGTTTCCGTCGTCTCGTATGAATAGCCGGGTGTTTCGCCCACCACGCACTCCGACCAGCCCGCAACGCCGTCTGCCTCCAGGGTGAGCAGGAGCACCCGGCGCGCCTGCGTGCCTCCGCTGCTGATCTCGAAGAACTCCTTCAGCTGCAGAGGCACCTCGCGCAGGACCGCCCGGGTGATTTGCGTCATGGGCTTGTGCGGCGCCGGTTACAAACAGGTCGGTTTTGTTTAAGCGGCGCCTACTCCGAAGCAGCTTGCCTGGCCGTGGCCGCTTGTGCCTTCGCCTCGTCGCGACGACGCACGGAGTGCAGGCCGGTGAGCAGCGAAGTGGTGGACTTCGACCTGACGCCGCCCGCCACCAGAGCATCACGGATCTGGGGCACGGTGTATTTGTCCCCGAATTCGGCCATGAACTTGCGATACGCCGCTGTCGGGCCCATTCCCCTGTAGTGGCCGGGGTCAACCGGCGGGTGGCCGGCGCCCGCACTTCTGCGCGGCTTCTTCAGCCTGGGCGTCTTCCTGGGTCTTCCAACCTTCCCGGGCTTTTTGGCCTTCCGGGGCTTTCCGGCCTTCTTCACCGGAGCGGGACGTGAAATGGGTGCCGGTTTCGGCGTCTCCAGGGCCAGAAGCGCCTTCAGGCTCTCGACGGTGTTGCGCAACGCCTGGCCACGCTCTTCGTGCGACGCCAACTCGTGCTCCGCCTGCTTCAAGGCGGCTGCGTAGCTGTTGCTCGTTGCGTCAGTCATGTGTCACTTCCCTCTCCCTCGCATCACTGCGGTGATTGCCTTTGCCGGGGGGTCGGCACCCGACATCCGCAAACATAATACAAGTATGGGCGCACAAAGACAACCGCCCGTTTCCAGCGCGGCTCAGAGCGTTTCGAACAGAGCCGCCATCAGTGCAATACGCCGCGGCAGGTCGTCCAGCAGGATGTACTCATCGAGCGTATGGGCGCCGTCGCCATCCGGGCCGAGGCCGTCCAGGGTGGGACAACCGACGGCGGCCGCGATGTTTGCGTCACTCGCGCCACCCGATTCACCCGACCCGATTTCAAAGCCGAGCCCGCTCGCGATGGATCGGGCCGCGCGGAACAGCCGGGCGGACTCGGCGGTTTCCTCCAGGGCCCAACGGTTTATGCCGCCTGCAACGGACAGGGTACATTGATCGTCGAACGCGCGCACTTCATGCAGCGCCGCATCGACGCGCTCGGCTTCGGCTTTCGTCCAGAAGCGCAAGTCGATGGTGCAATGCGCAAGTTCGGCTACAACATTCTCCCGGGTCCCGCCCGCCACGACGCCCACGTTTATGGTTGTGCCGGCTTCGGCGCTGGCCAGTCCACACACTCTTGTGATCTGCTTCGCCAGCTCGTGAACGGCGCTCGCCCCGCGTTCCGGCTCGATGCCCGCGTGTGCAGGCTTTCCCTCAACGCTCAGTTCGTAGGCGCCGACCCCCTTGCGCCGGCACTTCGCCGCGCCGCCCGGCACCGACGGCTCCACTACAACCGCGGCGCGGGACAACCTCGCCTCGCTTTCAATCAGCGCGCGGGAGTCCGGCGAACCACGTTCCTCGTCACATGTAACAAGGAAGGAGAGATCCGATGCCGGACCGCTGCCCTTCTCGGCCAGTAGCCGCAGCGCAAGGAGAGACGTCGCGACACCCGCTTTCATGTCGTAGGTGCCGGGTCCGTATATCCTGCCTTTGCGGATCGAAAAGGGCAGCCGGTCGAGCGTGCCCACGTTGTGCACGGTGTCCATGTGGCCGAGCAGCAGCATGGGGGCCAAACCGTTGTTGGCCGTTCCGTCGAAGCGCCCGATGAGGTGAGCGCCCAATCCCGGCGCGGGGAAGCGTTCGACCTGGCCGCCGGCATCGTTGATCTCCCGCTCCAGCACCTTGGCGACCTCGAGGTTTGCGCCTTCGTCGCCGGTGGGCGATTCAATCTCTACGAGTTCGCGCAGCAGCTTCACACAGTCGGCGGCGCGGGATTCCGCCTCCGCGAGGGTTACGGGGAGTTGATTCATGATGGGGACTCCCGGAGCGCCGGGCCGTCCGCGCCCGGGATCGTGTCGTGGAGACCGCCCCTCCGGTAGCTCTCGTCGAGGAGTTCGACGATGTGAAGGACCGGCGTGCGGCGCCCGGCCATGCGCAGTCCGGCCCCGATCTGCATCATGCACCCCGCATTGCCGGTGACCAGGGCGTCGGCGCCGGTTTCGATGACGCTGCGCACCTTGTCGCCGCCGATCCGACCGCCCAGCTCCCGGTGCGTGAGCCCGTAGATGCCGGCCCCACCGCAGCATTCGCTCGCCCCGGGGAGGGGGACGACTTCGATGCCGGGCACGGCCCGCACCACCTGCTCGGGGGGTCCGGACACCCCCTGGGCATGCAGCAGGTGGCAGGGCGGGTCGTAGGTAACCTTAAGTTGAACTTCGCCACCCTGGCGGGGCCCCTGTGCGGCCAGCAGTTCCGAGACATCCTTGACGCGCGCGGCCACGGCTGCCGCCCGTTGCCCCATTTCCCCGTCCTCGGCGAGCAGGCTGCCGTACCCGGCCATCGCGGCCCCGCACCCCGACGCGTTCATCACGATGAAGTCGGCTCCCGCGGCCTCGAAGGCGTCGACGTTCCGGCGCGCGAGGGCGCGGGCCTCGTCCAGATCGCCTGCGTGCGCGTGCAGGGCGCCGCAACACCCCTGTCCGGGCACGGAGACGACATCGTAGCCGTTTGCGCGCAGCACGCGTTCGGTGGCTGCGTTGACGCGCGCGAAGAGTCCCGCCTGGACGCACCCGGAGAGGATCGCAGCCGTGCCGGGGTGGGGTTGGGGGGTGGGGGGATGGGTGGGGGTGGGGGGGCGGGGGCGTGCGGTGCCCGGGCCGGGCTGGGCGGATCGCGACGTGGGCCGGATACTGGACAGCGCCGGGGCCGGGGCCGTGGCGGCGAGCATGGCCATGCCGAGGCGCACCGGCCCGGGCAGACCCTTGCCGGGACGCAAACGGGCCGCGAGCGCGGGGATCCGGGTGGCGCGGAAAAGGCGGGCCAGGCCCATTGCCGGGCGGGCCAGCGAGCCCGTGCCGAAAACGCGCAGCAGGAGTCGGGAGAGCAGGGGTGGTCGCCGGGCTTCGCGGCCGACGTGCCGGGCTAGTTCCAGGAGGTGGCCGTAGGCGACGCCCGACGGGCAGACGGGTTCGCAGGCCCTGCACCCCAGGCAGCGGTCGATGTGGAGCTGGAAGGCGTCGGAGCCCGCATCCAGCCGGCCTTCCACCACCGCCCGCATCAGATGGAGCCGGCCCCGCGGGGAGTCGGCCTCGTCCCCCAGACGCCGGTAGGTCGGGCAGGCGGGAAGGCAGAAGCCGCAGTGAACGCAGTTGAGAAGGCCTTCCTCCTGTTCCTTGACGGCGCGGGCGAGCGATTCGCTACTGGCGCTCACGGACATTCGGACGCCAATACGGAGTGCGGATCGAAGAGCGCCGTGAGCCGCCCCCCCACCCCCCCCACCCCCCCCACCCCCTCGCGCGGCCCGTCACTCAGCGCCAGACTCCCACCCCAATCCACCATCTCGGCCCGGGCCTGCACCAGGCACTCCACCACCGCATCCACGCGGTCCGGCGCACAGCTCCCCTTCACGCGCACCAGCCCCCGCATCGCATCGGCGGCAACCCCCCCCCCCACCCCCCCCGCGCCCCTCCCGGCGCACGCCATCACGTCCCCCAACCGGTCCGGCAACGCCGCGAGACGCGCCACAATCGGCGACCCGTCCTCCCAGCGGGTCCGCCCCTCGTGGAAGGCCGCGCTGTCGCCCCCGGCGAGCACCTCGTCCGGCTCGCG
>JAPOOQ010000487.1 GCA_026713345.1 Gemmatimonadota bacterium
CACCAAGGTCGACAAGCTCAAGCCGAGGGAGCGGGCCCGGGGCATCGCGCCCGCCACCCTCGATCGGCTGGGGGTGTCGTCGGAACAGGTCGTCTCCACCTCGGCGAAGACCGGGGAGGGAGCGGAAGAACTGCTGGACGCCATCGCGGCGCTGCTGGAACTGGAGGAAGGATCGTGAGATTCGAGCGGGCCGTACACGCAACGCTATGCGCGATGGCGGTCGCCTGGGCGGGGTGCGGGCCACCCCCGGCGCCCGCGGAGGGGGCCCGGCCGGTGACGGACGCGCGTTCGACAGGCGTGGTGAACCCGGAGCGCTCGGGATCGCTCCGCCAGGACCAGATCTCGGTGCGCATGGCCGCCGGAGTGCTGCTGATCGAGGTGACGCCGCTCGCCGCCTGGGTCCTGGAGGCCGCGGCCCCCGACACGCGCGACCGGCTGCGGCGGATCGCCGACGCGCACGGGACGGAGCTCGCCCGCCGCTCCGGCTCGCTGGAGCCCGCGCTCTTCCTGGTGTCCTTCACCAGCCGCCAGCCCGGCGCCGAGTTCCAGCCCGACGACCTCCACCTGGTGTCGCGGGGACTGAGGGAACGCCCCGCGGGGATCCGGGCCATCACCCCCGGGTGGGGCAGCCACCGCCTCGAGCAGCAGGCCACGGCGCAGGCCGTGTACGCCTACGCGGGCGGTGTGGACCTAACCCGGGAGCTGACGGTCGCGTACCAGGGCGCCGAGGATTCGTCGTGGTCGTCGAGGCTGGCCGTGATCGAGGACGAGCGGGCGAGGATCGGGCGGTAGCCGAGCAGTCCGTGGATGGTGCCTGCGTGGAAGCGAGGGAGGTGGGGCGCCGGTCGTGACATCGCCGTCGAGCACCGTCCGCCCGACTCCCTCGAGGGCAACCGGGGCTGGCTTCCCGACACTCTCGCTTCCCTAGGTCTGGACGGCACGCGCGAGGCGCAGGTGTCCCCAAGAGCCGGGAACTGGTCCACGTGCGGCCGAAAAATCGGGCCGCTCGGGTCGGCACCGCCGCCGTGTGGCCCCCGACCCCCCCGGTTCGCCCTTCCCCCTTGCGCGTGGTCCCTCAATTCCTATTTTATTAGTTGATCTTCCAAGTCGACGGAGTGGCGGGACACCGGAGACTGGAAGACGCTCGCCGAGAAAGCCAGCGTGGGGACCTTGGTTTCTTACGAACGTTGCCTCAGGGACGAAGCACCGAGACGAAGGCCGGAGGAACACATGAGATTCGGAGACGGACCGACGGACGCCCTACGTACACCGCTGTCGAAACCGCTGCTCGTCGTTTCATGCGTCGCGCTCTGCGCCGCATGCCTGGACGAACCATCGGACCCGGGAGCCACGGGTCGCGCGGAGGCCGTGGACCTATTCTCCGAGTGGCCAGGTGACGAGTCGTTGCGGATCGCCGCGGAACCAGGTCTAGTGGTGGGATCGGACGAGTCTCTCCCGCTGGGCCGCGTCTCTGGAGCGGTCTTCTTCGGCGACGGCATCGCTGTCGCCGATGTCCAGTCGTACGAGGTCCTGGTCCTGGATGCTGCGGGACGGCTGCTTTATCGGCACGGCAGGAAGGGAGAAGGTCCCGGCGAGTACATGAATCTGGCCTCGATCGCTCGCCACGCGGACGGACTGGTCACCTGGGACGCATACCACTTGCGAGTAACCCGGCTCGACGCGTCCGGGGGGTACATCGAGCAGACGAAACACACACTGGTCGGTCCTTATCTAATGAGCAGGATCGTTGGAGCCTTCGGAAACGGCGTGCTGCTCGAAAGCTGGGAGATGGGATGGCGGGGTTCCTCGCCCGCCGGGCCGATGGAGATCCGGCTGCCGGTGACATATGACATCGTTCGGCTTTCTGACGGGGTGGTCGTCTTCGAGGGCACCCGTCCCGGCGAGGAGCAGTGGGCGGCGAGGGAGGTTAAAGCCGACGGCAGGCTCCGTGACGGTGGGACACCCGTGACCTTCGGGCGGACTGCCGTGTCTGCCGTCACCGATCGCTACGCCTACCTGGCGGATACCGACTCGATCACGATCACGCGCTACGACGAGGCCGGGACCGTCGTGGAAGTCTCATTCGAGCAGCCCCGAGAGAGCGCTGAGGCAGACTGGGTGCGGTTCGTCAGCGATACCCTGCGGGCGAACCCGTTCATATCGGAGCTTGGCCTCCGCCTGCTCGAGGACCTGCCGGCCCGCTCCACCCTTCCCGCTTTTTCCGCCATGATGGGCGGCGCCGACGGCCTTCTGTGGATCCGGGAGTACCCTGACCCGCTTCAGGACCAGGTGGTCTGGGTCGGTTTCAGCGAGGCGTGGGAACGGAAGAAGCGGATCACGATGCCCGTGAGCCTGAACGTTCTGGATATTTCGGAGGACCGGGTACTCGTTCAGGCAAAGGGCGCCCATGACGAAGATCTGATCGAGGTCTATCCGATCGAGCGGTGATCACGCCGGGTGACCGAGAGTGGAGCCGATCGGGATCGAACCGAAGACCTCCTGCTCGCAACGCTGATCGATGCCGGCCTCTTCCGCTGGCTTAGCGACGGTTTCGGAGGGTTGCTTCGCTCCGTTTAGCCTCAGCCGTCGTCCTCCTCGAGGCCGTAGCGCTTCACCTTGCGGTAGAGCGTCCGCTCGCCGATTCCGAGCCGTTCCGCGGCCTGGCGCCGGTTCCACTCGACCGAGTCGAGGACGGTGCGGATGACTTCCCGCTCCATGTCGTCGAGGGTCATGCCGGGCCGGTAGGTGGGGGGGGGGGGGGGGGGGGGGGGGGGGGCGGGGGG
>JAPOOQ010000488.1 GCA_026713345.1 Gemmatimonadota bacterium
CCGGACCAGATCAACGAGTTCAAATTGCACTGGTCGCGCGGGACCGCGGGACGGCGGCCGCAATTCGCCAACCAGTACGAGACCTATTCCGTCGGCTCCGGCACGATCTCCCAGGCTGCGCAGGGCAACAAGCAGCTGCGCCCGCAGCGCTCCACGGAGAATGAGTTCGGGCTCAACATGGTCCTCTTCAACAGGGTGATTACCAGCCTGGTCTACTCGTTCAAGAGCGATACGGACCAGATCATCAGCGTGCCGCTGGCCCGCTCGCGCGGCGGGTTCACCTCGCAGGTGCAGAATGCGGGAACGCTGGAGTCGAACAGCATTGAGTACTCCGTGGAGTTGCCGGTGCTCTCTACCGGGGACTTCGGGTACAACATCCGCATGAACCTGGACCGGTCCCGCTCCGAGATCACGGAGCTGAACCGCCCCGCTTACCGGAGTGGGAGCTTCTACTACAGGGAGGGCGAGGTCTACGGCGCCCACTACGGAGTCAAGTGGGCCAAGACCTGCGACGACCTTCCCACAGGTTCGGACTGCAGCCAGTTCCAGGTGAACGACGATGGCTTGATGGTCTGGACCGGCAGCGCGAACTATACCGACGGGATCGCGCAAGGCATGTGGGGGACGACCAGCGAAGGCCAGACCGGCCAGGATATCTTCAGGTGGGGTCTGCCGATCAGGTCGTTTGGCGAAAACTACACCGACGGGGAAAGGGAGTGCGTGGAACGCCGCCAGGGCGACCCCGGGTGCACCGACTTCCTCTACCTGGGCAACACCGCCCCCGACCTCAACTACAATATGACCCACACGTTCAGGTGGCGCGGCCTGGCGGTGTATGTGCTCCTCGACGGCGAGTTGGGAGTGGACGTGTACAACGGCACCCGCCAGTGGGCGTACCGCGACAACCGCTCCGGCGACATGGACCAGGGTGGCAAGTCGGACGGAATGAAGAAGCCGGTGGCGTACTACCAGATCCTATACAACACCAACGCGGATAACGACTGGTTCATCGAAAGGTCGGACTACCTGAAGGTTCGTGAGATGTCGGTGAGCTATGCGCTCAATCCCGATTGGCTGGACGCGATCTTCGCTGGCCGTGTGGCGGGCGCCGAAGTCAACCTGATCGGCCGCAACCTGTTCACATTCACCGGCTACACCGGCTTCGACCCGGAGGTGGGCGGCCTCGTCTCGCGGAACGACAGCTATCAACAGCCCAATCCGCGTCGGCTCAGCGTCAGCCTGCAGCTGACCTTCTAGCAGAAAGGGGATACAGATCCAATGATGAACATAAAGAGACTGAACCCGATGCTGGGGCTCTGTGCGGCAGCGCTGCTCGCCGGAACCGCGTGCGTCGACCTCGAAGTCGCCAACCTGAACGCTCCCGACCGGGAGCGCGCCATCCGGACCCCGGGTGATGTCGAGGCGCTGGTATCGGGCGCGTATCGCAACTGGTGGTCCAACCAGAGCAGTACGACGCCCAACATGGTGATGAGTTGCGTCGCCGACAATCACACCTCGTCCTGGGGCAACTTCGGGATGCGCGACAACTGTTCGGAGCCGCGGATTGCCTGGAATAACGCACCCACCTACGGAAGCCGCTCCGCAGCTGCCAATCCCTGGAACCGTTCCTACGGGTCACTCGCGGCGGTGCGGTCCGGGCTACAGGCCATCAACGACGGACTGCGGATCCAGGAGCCTGGCGGGCCGGACAATACGGAGAGACTGGTGCTCTTCGGAAAGCTGATCCAGGGGCTGTCGTTCGCAACACTGGCGGTGACCTTCGACCGGTCCTTCGTGATCGACGACGCCACCACGGATGAAGATATCAGCGCACTCGAGACCATCGACTACAACCAGATGTGGGCGGAGGCCGAAGCGAAGTTTGCCGAGGTGATCCAGGGCGCCCAGGGCGCCTCCTTCACCATACCCTCGGATTGGGTCGGAGGTGGTGGGGACTGGAGCGGTCCGCGGATGGCGGAAGTGACGCGGGCCTTGCGCACGCGCTACCGCACCCAGATACCGCGGACCCTGGCGGACCAGCAGGCACTGAATTGGTCGGCGATCCTCGCGGACGCCACCACCGGTATCGATGAGACCTTCGGAGTGGAGTACGTGCAAGGCGGCAGCACCAGCTGGGTGCGCATGTGGCCGAAGGTCTACTCGTACATTCGTGGCTGGTCCCGCACGGACTACCGCAGGATCGGCCCGTCGGATGCGTCGGGCAACTACCAGAAATGGATCTCCGCGCCGCTGGACCAGCGTACTCCCTTCGAAATCGACACCGACGACCGCCGGATCACTGCGGGCTCTCCGACGAGCGACGGGAAGCACCAGACGTTCATGGGCAACAGCCCCTTCCCGGCCGACCGCGGCATCTACCACTACTCCCATTACATCGACACTCGGTGGGAATATCTGTGGCAGGATTTCCGCTACGAAACGTTCTGGCCCAACGTGACGCCGATGGAGATGGAGTTCATTGTGGCGGAAGCGAACTACTGGATGGGGGACAAGGCGGCCACGATGGAAACGGTCAACAAGTACCGCACCAGTAGCGGCGAACTCCCGCCGTTTACCGATGTGAACGGCGTGGCGCCCGGAGGCGACCGTTGCGTACCCAAGATGGCGAATGGTTCCTGCGGAGATCTGTGGGAAGCCTACAAGTACGAAAAGCGCATGGAGCTTTTCATGATGGGTAACGGGACGGAGTACTTCGACGACCGGGGTTGGGAAGACCTGGTTCAGCACAGCTGGACGCAGTTGCCGATTCCCGGCCAGGAACTCGAGCTCCTTCTTATGGACATCTACACGTTCGGAGGTCCTGGCGGCGCCGGCGCCGCGCCGGACGTGATCGACGATTTCAGCCCGGCGGGAATCCGAAGCAAGCTGAGAGCCATTGAACTGTGGAGTGAGGTACATGGCAATACCGACGCTGACCAGATTCCGAGACGGCGCTAACAGATTGGCCCGTTTGCACGGGCACCCGCGGCCGGTCGCTGGCCGGCCGCGGGTCGCCGCGCCCGCACTGCTGGCCTTCGTGCTGGCGGTCATCGCGGGATGCGCGACCGCGGGAGCGGTGGCCCAGAACTTCTGGCGGGAGGACCTGGGGTCCCTCAATCAGGCGACTATCGAGGCGGCGCTCACCAAGATCATTCAGAAGCACTCGCTGCAGCTCAATCAGGTGTATGACCAGGGGGGTGAAATCCGCTGGGAGCTGACCTGGATTTCCCGGGAAGTGGTCGCCGAGGAGGAGCTAAGGGGCGTTACCAACGCACGCAACCGCATCGTAATCAGAGGTGTGGAGTCGAGGGTCGGCAACGTTGACAACTACCGGATGACGTGGGAGCTCGCAAACGAAGTCACGACCGAAAGCAATGGAAACTGGCACCCCGCCATCGTGCCGGCTTCGGTTATTGCGGAGTTCCAACCGGTCTACGCCGATCTGACACTCGAGGTCAGGACGGGCGTAAGACGCTAACGTTCTGCCACCAGGCGACTGAAATCGAAGCGGGAGCACCCGCGGCTGATGCACTTTGCGTCAGTCGCGGGTTGTTCCCGCTTGGGTGGTTTTTGGCGACAATGCTGCCTCTCGCTGCGCGAACGGGACAAGACCGCCGGTAGTCCTGCCTGTCTCCCGAACTAACGGTCTTCCAGGAAACGGGTGGCCCCGGTTCCCTGATGAGGTGTAGATTTGAGGTCCACGCCACCTCAGCAAACGAATGGACCCGAGGCCAGCACAATGAAGACTTTCCGCAGCCCAATCCGCCCGTTCCGTTCGGCCATCGTCCTGTTCGCGGCGATGACCGTGCCCTCCCTCGTCCCCGCCGGCAAACTCCGTAGCCAGCAATATGGAGGCAGCGTCGCTGTGGCCGGAAGCCAGGTGCTCGTCGGCGAGGCCGCCGCGGCCGCGCTTCCGGGCGTGGTCTACGTCTACGGGCGCGACGCCGGCAACTGGAGCGAGGTGGCCCGGCTGAGCGTCTCGCCGGTCACGGGGCCGCCGGACGGCTTCGGGAGCGCAATCGCCGCGCGGGGAGACCTCGCGCTTGTGGGTGCGCCGCGCTGGGAGAACGGCGCGGGAGCGGCGTTCGTCTTCCGCGCCGACGGGCAAGGGGGGTGGAGCGAGGCCGCGCGGCTTGCCTCCGGCACGTCCTCGGAGGACGCCCGCTTCGGGGCGGCCGTCGCGCTGGACGGCGCGGTCGCGCTAGTCTCGGCGCCGGGTGAGGACGACGGCGCGGGAGCCGTCTACCTCTTCGTCCAGAACGGTTCGGGGTGGTCGCAGCGCGGCCGCTTCCGTCCCGACGGCGCGGGCCAGGGGTTCGGAATGCGCGTGGCGCTGGACGGGGACCTGGCGCTCGTGTCCACCACCCCCAGCCGCGAAGCCCCGGTCGAGGTGCACGCGCTGCATCTGGATCCCGCGTCGGGGGCCTTCACCGCGCTCGGTCCGCTCACCGCCCCGGAGGAGATGGGTGAGCAGAGCGGCTTCGGGACGGCGATCGCGCTTCGGGACGGCCTCGCCCTGGTGGGCGCTCCCAGCGCCGCGCCCGGAAGCGGGGCCGTGCTCACCTTCGCCTTCGATCCCGGGAAGAGCTCCTGGAGCCGCGGCTCCACGCTGGTGCCCTTCAGCGGCGGCGTGCGCTCGCGGTTCGGTTCGGCGATCGGCTTCGACGGCGACGTGGTGTGGGTCGGCGCTCCCGGTGCCGGCAACGGTACCGGCAGCGTGTACCGTTTCACCCGGGACGCAGCGGCGGGGTGGACGAGCGCGACCGAATCGCCCGCCCGGGGTCTGGCCGCGAACGCGTCCTACGGCAGCGCGTTGGCGGTGGGGGGCGACGTGGCCGCGATCGGCGCCGGCGGGATCGACGAGCGGGCCGGTGGGGTGGTCATCGCGGAGCGGAGTGGGGGCGCGGGCTGGAGCAGCGGAGATCTCGTCATCGGCGAGCACCGCGGCCTTCCCGCCATCACCGGGCTGGACGAGGAAATCCCCTGCGTGGAGAGCGACGCCGCCGGTTACGAGTGCAACAATGTCAACATCGTTGCCTTCCTCCCGATCAAGGACCTGGCCGGGGGGCGGGGGGCGCGGGTCAACGACCTGTGGGGCTGGACGGACCCCGAGACGGAGCGCGAGATCGCGATCGTGGGACGCACCGACGGCACCGCCTTCGTCGACCTCACCGACCCCCACAACCCCGTGATGCTCGGCAATCTGCCCAAGACGCCAGGTTCCCGCAGCGCGATCTGGCGGGACATGAAGGTCTACAGCGACCATGTCTACATCGTGGCCGACGGCGCCGCCGAGCACGGCGTCCAGGTTTTCGATCTGAGGCGCCTGCGCGACGTGAGCGGCGAGGCGGTCACCTTCGAACCGGACTTCCACTACGACGGGATCAACAGCGCCCACAACATCGTCATCAACGAGCAGACCGGCTTCGCGTACGTGGTGGGAAGCAGCGGCGGCGGCGAGACCTGCGGCGGCGGACTGCACATGCTCGACCTCAGCGAGCCCGCCCACCCCGTCTTCGCGGGTTGCTTCGCCCACGCGAACACGGGACGCAGCGGCACGGGCTACTCCCACGACGCGCAGTGCGTGATCTACCGCGGCCCCGACGAGGAGTACCGCGGCCGCGAGATCTGCCTGGGCTCCAACGAGAGACAGCTCAGCATCGCCGACGTGACCGACAAGGAGAATCCGGTCGCGATCTCGTTCGCGTCCTACCCCAATGTCGCGTACGCGCACCAGGGATGGCTGACCGAGGACCACCGCTACTTCTACATGAACGACGAGGGTGACGAGCCGCAGGGGCTGGTCGAAGGCACCCGCACCCTCATCTGGGACCTCGAGGACCTCGACGAACCGCTGCTCGCGGCGGAGTACATCGCCGAGACCCCCGATACCGACCACAACCTCTACATCCTGGGCAACCTGATGTACCAGTCGAACTACGGCGCCGGGCTCAGGATTCTGGACATCACGGACCCCACCAACCCCGTCGAAATCGCCTTCTTCGACAACTCGCCCTACGGTGGCGCGTCGTGGAGCAACTACCCGTACTTCAAGAGCGGCGTGGTGGTGATGACAAGCACGGGCGACGGGCTCTTCATCGTGCGGAACACGGGGAGGAGGGCGCTGATTCCGTAGCAGGCTTGTGGATGGTCCCCGCGTGGCGCCGAGGGCGGCGAGGCGCCGGGGCCCGCGAAACCTCGCGGGGCTGCCGCTCGTCTACTGATATATCTGGCAACTCCGCAAACGTACAACATGGAGGTTTGGAGTCGTGGAATTTCTGATGAGTCTGGCGATCAGCACGCTGGTCAGCGCCGGGGTGCTCTTCGTGGCCAGCAAGCTGGTCAACGGCATCGATGTCGACAGTGGGGCAGCGGCGGTCCTGAGCGCTCTGGTGCTGGGCATGGTCAACTGGGCGATATGGACCTTTCTCGCCCCGATCCTGCTGCCGCTTACCATCCTCACCCTCGGGCTCTTCGCGATCGTGGTCAACGCGGTCGCGCTCAAGGCGACGGCGGCAATGGTGCGGGGGTTCGAGATCAGGGGATTCGGGGCCGCGCTGGCCGGCGCGCTGACGATCGCCGTGATCAACCTGGTGATCGGTTTCCTCTTCGGGATGTAGCAGCCCGCGGATGAACCGCGCGCCGCAACACTAGAACCGCCGCCCGGGAGGCGGCCCGACTATGAGCTGGGAAGCCTGGTTGACTCTCGCGGTGGTGGCGGTCGCGGTCGTGCTGCTGGCGCGCGATCTGGTCGCGCCGGCGGTGACCTTCATGGGAGCCGTCGTGATCCTCCTGGTCGCGGGGGTGGTCACGCCCGAACAGGCCTTCCAGGGCTTCGCCAACCCCGCGCCGATCACCGTAGCGGCGCTCTACGTGCTCGCTCGCGCGGTCGAGAAGAGCGGGGCGCTGCAGCCGATCGTGCGCGCCACCCTGGGCGCCGGGCGGAATGTGCGGCTGGCGCTGTTGCGGCTGACCGTGCCGGTCGCGGCCGCGTCCGCCTTCCTGAACAACACCCCCATCATCGCCATGCTCGCTCCCCAGGTGGACGAGTGGGCGGACCGGCGCGGCGATTCGGCCTCGCGCTACCTCATGCCGCTCTCGTTCGCGGCGATTCTGGGCGGGATGACCACCCTGATCGGCACCTCGACCAACCTCGTGGTGTCGGGTCTCCTGGAGACCGAGGGGTACGAGCCCTTCACGATGTTCGAGCTCACGCGGATCGCGCTGCCGATCGCGCTGGTCGGCCTCGCGATCAACGCGCTCGCCGCCCCCAGGCTGCTCCCGGACCGGCTTCCGCCCCGGCAGGAGGCGCGCTCGGGAGGACGCAGCTTTACGGTGCGCATGATCGTGGAGCCCGGCGGCCCGCTGGACGGCCATCCGGTGGGCCACGCACAGGGGCTGCTGCCGAAAGACGCGCAAATCGTCTACTTCGAGCGGGACGGGGAGGGGGCGGGCCAGATCGCGCCCGACAAGGTGCTGAAGGGAGGCGACTTCCTGACCCTTCTCGGGGACACGGAGACGGTGCTCGGCCTGCACGACATCTCGGGGCTGGCGTCGGCGCAGCAGCCGCACCTGCCGTACGAGTTCCGCAGTCCGCGCCACGCCTGCTTCGAGGCCATCGTGGCGACCGAATCGCCGCTGGTCGGGCACAGCCTCGTCGATGTCAGCTTTCTGGCCCGCTACCAGGCGACCGTGCTGGCGATCCACCGGTCCGGCGAACCGGTCCGCGGCCACCTGGCGCGCACCCCGCTCAAGCCCGGCGACACCCTGCTCGTCATCGCCGACCGCGGGTTCGGGGAGCGCTGGCGGGACCGCGACGACTTCGCGCTCCTGTCGCTCCTCGGCGCGCCCTCACCGGAACCGACCCGGAACGCCTGGACGGTCCTGGCGATCGGCGCGGCGATCGTGCTGGGCGCAGGTTTCAATATCCTCCCGATCCTGCACCTGTCGCTGCTGGGCGCGCTGGCGCTGGTCGGCCTGGGCATCCTCACCCCCAACGAGGCGAAGGACTCGATCGACTTCGATGTGATTGTGGTGATCGGGGCGGCCTTCGGGCTGGCGGCGGCCGTGGAGAGCTCCCAGCTCGGGACGGCGGCGGCCCAGGTGGTGGCGGAAGGCTTCGGCCGCTTCGGTGCGCAGGGCGCGATGGCGGGCATCGTGATCCTGACGGTCGCCCTGAGTTCGATCATCACCAACAACGCCGCGGCGGCGCTGGTGCTGCCGATCGCGATCTCCACCGGCGCCGGTTTCGGGATTGACGTGCGGACGGTAGCGGTGGCGGTCGCGCTATCCGCCTCCGCCTCGTTCATGACGCCGGTCGCCTACCAGACGAACCTGATGGTCTACGGACTCGGAGGGTACCGATTCGGCGACTACGCGCGGCTGGGCACGCCGCTCACCCTGGTGGTGCTGGTGGTGGTGCTGGCGACGGTGGCGGGGTAGGGACAAGGTTGCGCGCACCCCAGCCTGCCTCCCGTGGCCTCCCAATCCGGATCCTGCCGCGCTTCTTCAAGGCGCACGGACACGGCAACGACTACCTGGTCTTCGAGGAGGGCCCCGGGGCGCCGTTGACGACGGGACTGATCCGGGCCATCTGCGACCGGCGCCGGGGCCCGGGGAGTGACGGGATCGTGGTCGTGGAGTCTGGGTGGCGGGACGGGGAGCCGCGGCTGCGGATGTTCAACCCGGACGGGAGCGAATTCGAGCGCAGCGGGAACGGGCTCAGGATCGCGGGGGTGTACCTGCGGCGGTGCGGGGCCGCGCCTGAGGGGTGGTTTCCGGTGACGGCCGGCGGGGACCGTGTGCGGCTGCGCGTGTCGGGGCCGGGCGAGGACGGCGCCTGGGACGCCAGCGTGGAGATGGGGAAGGTGGGCTTCCCGGTCGGGCCGCCGTTCGTGGATCCGGACGCGGTGGACGGGCGGGGGAGGGTGGCGGTGTCGCTGCCGCGCGAGGGAGGGGGTGGGGGGGGAGGGGACGCGCCGGTCAAGGTGGAGGGGATCCCGGCTTCGGTGGGGAATCTCCATGCGGTAGCGTTCGCTTC